>JBDTOH010000093.1:0-13213 GCA_039933355.1 Gemmatimonadota bacterium
GCCTTGCCGCCTTGCCGCCTTGCCGCCTTGCCGCCTTGCCGCCTTGCCGCCTTACTAGTTGTCCCGAATCACGTGGCGCGTCTTGAGATCGAACGTGAACGTCTTGCCATTGATGGTGATCGGCACGAACTGGGTGTCGTTGAACGTCACGGTCGCGGTTCGCTCGACGGTCTGGCCGTCCCGAGGCCCGCCTTCGATCTTGATCGACATCTCCCTCGTGATAGAGCCCGAGAGCGGCCAGGAGTCGGCGGTATGAGGCACCGGCACGACGACGGAATTCACTCCCGTGGTGTAGGTGATGTCGTAGGTACGGGTTTCGGTTCCGTCGGTGTGCTTACTCCGCGCGACGGTGCCGTTGCCGGTGCCGTTCCAGGTCCGTTCGGTCTCGTGGCCCGAGAGCCCGGTCGCCGTGAGATCGCGGTGGCGGTCGACGGTCGCGGTCCAATTCTCCCGAGCCACTTGCCCGCTCACATCGGCAGTGACATTCGCGGCCGCGGTGGCCAGCCGGTCGAAGGCCTGCTGGATCGAGCCATTCGCGGCCGTGAACTGAAAGCTCCTCTGGATCGTCAACCCGTCTCGCTGGACCGGCTGACACTCGAGTCGCTGCGAGGTCGGGTTGAAGGTACATCCTTCGGTGTAGAAACCTCCCGGGGGCGACGCTGGCGCAAAGGCCGCTGAGCCGACCGCGGTCATCGCGGACGGATTCCCCGGATCCGATGCCGCCGCGACATCCTCCGCGGTCGCGTCGCCCGCCACGAGAGCCGCGTCGCGGTCAAAGAGCGGATTCAGGGCCTGGTTTTGACTCGTCGAAGAATCGTTGCTGCAGGCGGCCGCAAGGAGGCCCAGTCCCAGGACGGTGGCACGAACGAGGGTCTTCATCGGGCTTCTCCAAGTTGGTGAGTAGGTGACACTTCAGGGGAGGAGACGGCGGGAGGGGGGAGGTGTTAAGGAGGGCGGCAAGGCGGCAAGACGGCAGGGCGGCAGGTTTGCTCCGCTATCGACTCAGAAATCTTGGACGAAGAACAACTCCTCTGGGAAGCCGGGCCGCAAGCTAGGAACGGGCCAACTTGCCGCCCTGCCGCCCTGCCGCCTTGCCGCCTTCGAGATGCCCGAACAGATCCTCGCGCACCTCCGGATTGCGGAGCTTCCACGCGACGCCGTCGGTGAAGAAGTGGTGGATGTTGAGGAAGGTGAGAACCGCGAGGCCGGCATAGACGCCCGGACCTTGGCCGAGCCAGTGGGCGACCAGCGTCATCGCGCCGCCGGGAAGATAGCGGTCCCATACGAACGAGGCCGCCAGCAGGAGCGCGCCGTAGGCGGCCATATGGGTCAGGAGCCGGCCCCGCTTGGGCGCCGCCCTCGTCGTCCGATTGATCTCGACTCTCACCGGAAAGATCAGATACTGGAGCGCGTGAGCGTTCTGAACCAGGAACTGAGCGTTAGGATCGCGAAACAGCACTCCGTACCAGACGAAGACCGAGATCCACGCAACCAGCGACTTGAGCGGCGGGTTACGGCCGGTCCGGCCCCGATAGAGCGCGAATCCGATCGCACCCATCGCGAGCGGGATAGCCATGGCCACCGTCACGATCTCGAACAGCGAGACCGTCGAACCGTTCCAAAGCCGCCAGTGGAGGAACCAGACCACCTGCCAGAGCGTGAGAGTGCGGAGCCCCCACTGAATCAGCGTCCGCTCGATCGGCGCGAGCGGGGCGCCCTCGATCCGGGTGAAGGTCACCACCATGCCCCAGGCCTGGCCGGTGTAGTGCCATGCCAGATAGACGCCCTGCACGATGAAGAGCGCGCTCAACCACTCGTCGTGCCGGTCGCTCACGGCGACCGCGAACGCCATGTACGCGATCAGCAGGATCGGGACGTAGATCGCCGCCCACCGATGCGCGCGGATCGTGTCCCGGGACCGATAGATCATCCGGTACGACGCCATGAAATGCGGCATGTTGAGAAAGACGCCGATCCAGCCCTGGACCGCTGGGCTGAAGACCGCGAGGTTGGTCCCGCCGAACACGAGCAACGGCACGAACAGCAGGATCGACAGGCCGCCGACGCAGAGGAGGTCGATGACCGGCGAGATGATCGCGGGGGAATGCGGCCGCGGGAGGGTGCCGGGCGCCGCGGTCGTCACCGCCGGCCGGACGGGCCGGCGCTGCGAGTCACGCCGCCTGAGAGAAGGAAGGCCATGGCATCGGTGGCGTCCACGGACAGCGGCGTTACCCGATCCGCGGGGACGACGATCAGATGACCCGCGACGCTGTACGAGAACGGCAGGTACACGGCGACGTAGCCCGATAGCCCCAGATGGTCGAGCGCGTCCGCGGTCATGAAGCCGAGCACGACGAAGGTCACGTCGGCGGAGCCCAGCTCGACCCGGACCGGCCTGGTGAACCGGCGCTGCTCGCCGACGAACGCGCTGAGGAGATCCTTGATGCTGCTGTACACCAGACGCACGAACGGAAGCCGCTCGAGCAGCCGGTCCATGAGCGAGATGAACGACCGGGTGAAGTAGTTGGAGGCGAACGCGCCGAGCAGCGTTAGGCCGACGAGGAGGATCGCGATCCCCAGTCCGGGGATCCTGGTGCCGAGGAGGCTGTCCACCCAGCGGATCGCGACCCAGCAGAGGTAGCCGGTCACGGCGATCGGCGCCGCGATCAAGAGCCCCCGGAGGAAATAGTTCGCGAGCCGGCGCATCGGATCAGCGGCCCAGCCGCAAAGCAAGCCCGGCGCTCATCACGACGTCGGTCTGGAACCGGTCGTTGAACGCGGGCCCCGGGCTCCACGAGTAGAGAAACGTCTCACCGTCGATCCGAAACGTTGCCGTCCGCGAGAGGTCCATTCGAAGACCGGCGCCCACCGTTCCCCCCAGGTCGAACTGTCCGCTCGCGAGCTGAAATCCGGGCCCGCCGTGATTGATGCCGACGATTCCTCCCTTGATCACGAGGTCCGTGCCGGTCTGCCCTCCGGTGACCCGGTACATCGCGACGAGGGATCCCGATTGAACCGTCCCCTCGACCGTTTGCGTGAGGAATCCGGTCGTGCTCCGAAGCTTTGGCTTCGAGTAGAAATAGCTGGCTTCGACGGCGAGTCGGCCGTTTCCCCAGAACCCGAGTCGCGCTCCCAACCCTGCGGCGGTCGCCGCCTCGGCCTCGAGACTCGTGGGCGTGCCTGCCAACCGGAGCTGGATAATCCCGAGCTTAGTGGTGGGAATGTACCCGCCGGCATACGAAGTGATCTCGAAGCGCTGCTGGGCGCCGAGTGTTGCCGGCCTCGCGAGCACCATCAGCGCGAGCAACGCGCGGCGCAGGACGGATGCTGGCATGGGTCCCCCAAGGGCGAGGTCGGAAGCCGACCGCCGAATGATGCGACTTGGGTTGGGTCAGATCAAGGGCGCGAGCGCGTCGAGCAGCGCGTCGAGATGCACCACCTCGAGGTCTCCCATGTGACCGACCCGAACCACATTCCCGTGCCGCGGATCGAGCGCGTTGCCGATCAAGAACTCGCGCTCCTCGAGCGCTTTGACGAGCTCCCGCGCGGGCCGCTCCGCGGGGAGGACCAGGGCGGAGACGCTTGGAGACCGATACGGGTCGCTCGCGAGGAGACGGACCCGGGGCTCCGCGGCGACCCACTCGGCCATGCGACGGCCCAGGCTCCGATGTCGCTCGAAACGTCGCTCGAGCCCGCCTGCCACGTCGATCCGCTCCAGCTGCCGGTCGAGCGCCATATACAGCGATTCCGCCGGCGTCCAGATCGGGAGATTTTCGCGCGCCGTCGTCACTGCTTTGTCGAGGTCGAAGTAGAAGCCGACGTCGTCCTGCTCTCTGGCTCGCGCGATAAACCGCGCGCTTGCCGCGCCAATGGCGAGACCGGGCGGAACCGCGAGCGCCTTTTGCGACCCGGTGAACATGAAGTCCGCTCCCCACCGGTCCATCTCAATCGGGACCGCACCGACCGACGTCACCCCGTCGACCATGAACATCGTGTCGGGCTTCGATCGGACCACCCGCGCGAGCGCCTCGACCGGAGCGAGAGCACCGGTGGACGACTCCGAGTGCACTACGAGCACGGCATCGACCTTGGGCCCGTCCAGGAACGACTCGAGCTGCTCGGGCAGGATGATTGCGCCGGGCGGCACGATGACCCGAATGACTTCCTTGCCGCACGACTCGGCGATCTTTGCGAACATGTCGCCAAAGAAGCCGGCGATGACGACCAGCACGCGCTGGCGAACGCCGTTCCGAATGGCGGCTTCGCTGAGGCCGGTCGCGGAGGCGGTGACGATGAAGACCGGCTCGGCCGTGCCGAACATCCGCTGCAGCCGAGGCTGCATCCGCGCGAGAGTGTCGTGCATCAGCCGCGAGCGATGTGCGACCATCGGATGCCGCATCGCCTCGAGGACCTCGGGGTGCACGTCGGTCGGCCCGGGGAGAAAGTTGTGCCCGAACGGCACGATGCCGGGCCCTTGATACGAGGCGGGTGCGGCGAAGGTCATGATCGGCTGAGCTCGGTGAGGATCTGGTCGGCGGAGGCGAGCGTCACCCCGCGAGTCGACCAGTCGGCGAGAAGGCGGGCGCCGGCTTCGGGGTCGATCGCACGGACGGCATCGGTGACCACGACGAGCGGGATGCCGGGACGCTGGGCGAGGAGCCCTTCCACCGCATAACGGTCGCACACGTCGAGCGCGACGCCGTAGAGCACGATCCGCGCGGGCGCGAGCGCGTCGACTACCGGCAGGACGTTTGGATTGGTGAAGACGTCGAACCAGTGCTTGTGGAACAGGATGTCGCCGTCGTGGGCGAGAACGCGGGCGGCGAGCGCGGCCGGATCGACCGGCGCGGGTTCGATGATCATTGGATTTCGGAGCGCGGTCTCCATGATCTTTTGCTGACCCGGCGTCCCCCGGATGCAATGGTCCGGGAACGTGGTCCGATAGTCCGGCGTGGCGCTGAGCTCGCGATGTCCCGCGACATGATCATCCGCGCTCGCGATGACCCGGATTCCGCGCTCGTGCGCGAACGAGGTGAGACGAGCGAGCGTCCCCACGATCGACTCGCTCCCGGTAACGTAAAGCTTGCCGGCGGGCTGGATGAAGTCCCACTGGGTATCGACGTCCCAGAAGATGGGGGCCTCACCTCTCATACCACGCGCTCCAATCGCGAGCTAGGCCGGAACGCGCGTCCCACCTTGGCGCACGGCTTGCCCTCGTGCTTTACCACATCCGCGGTGAAGTCATAGCGGCCCTGAAAGAGCGACGAGCCGACCCCATACGCGTCGACCGGGACTTCGCGCCGCTCGAACTCGCGGATCTTGTCGACCGTAAAGCCGCCCGAGACGACGATCTTCACGAGCTCGTGCCCGTTCTGGTCGAGCGCTTCGCGGACGTTCCGGACGAGCTGCGGGACGACACCGGTCGGCTTGAAGCGACCCATCTGGGGGACCACCGACCGGTCCACCAGCATCTCGCTGGTATCGAGGCGGACCCCGTAGAGCTTGTCACCTAACGCGTCGGCCACTCGGAGCGAGTCGCGGACGCAATCGTTCTCGAAATCGACCAGCGTCACCAGCTTGACCGAAGGGTCGATGTGCTCGGCGAACTTCATGCTGGCGAGCACCGTGTCACCGTTATAAGCCGCGATCAACCCGTGGGGCACCGTGCCCACGCCTTCGCTGCCCCACCAGGACGCCTGGGCATCGGTCGAGACGCCGATTGCACCGGCAATGTGCGCGGCGTAACCGTCGCCGGTCTGGACCAGCCAGTGATCGTGGCGCGCGGGGAAGAACATCACTTCCTTCGGAGCCGCGGCCTCGACCACCCTCCGGGTATTGGTGCCGACTTTGGTCCGCCGGGCCAGCACGCCGAGATAGAGGGTTTCGAGGTGGGCGAAGCCGTCGTAGGGGCCCTCGATGAGGAGGACCGGCTCCCACGGCTCGATCGCGTCGCCGTCGGAGAGTGCGTGGACCTCGAGGTCCTCCCACGACGTGGAGCAGAGCTTGAGGATCGCGATCGCCTCGTCGATACCACCGAGCAGCGCGTGCTGTTTGCCGAAAACCTGCAGGGTGACGCGGGGATGATAGCCGTCGGCGAGGAGAATCTCCCGGGCGCGAACGAAGTACTTATCGGAGTAGTACCCCGAGCGCATCTTCTCGACCGGAAGGTTGAAGATGGCCGGGTCGAGGCGAGGACGGCGTGGCGGCATCGTGGCTCCGAAGGTAGGGCACCCCGAGAGGGCGAGCAAGTTGACAGCCGCCCTCGCTTCGCCACATTCCGGGGGCGGTTTCACCCAGGCTTGAGCCCTCCAGGCGAGGTTCCCGTGCCCGATCCGTTGGATTCCCAGTTCAGCCGCCGCGATTTTCTCGGTGTGGCCGCTGGTGTCACGGCCGGTTCCAGTCTGTTTGCCACCAGGGCCGATGGGATGGTGGGCGCGCCGGCCGTGGTGCGGTCCAAAGTGGTCCATTTCGCAGCCATCTCGTCGGAGAACGGGCTTCGGGGCGTCGCCAAGGCGGTCGAGCTGATGACGCAGGGAACCGACACACTCGATGCCGGCGTCGAAGGGGTGAAGATCCAGGAGCTCGACCCGAACGACGAGTCGGTCGGATACGGCGGCCTGCCGAACGAGGAGGGCGTCGTTCAGCTCGACGCGAGCTGCATGCACGGGCCGACCAAGCGGGCCGGTGCGGTTGCGGCGCTCGAGGGCATCAAGACGCCGAGCGAAGTCGCCCGGCTGGTGCTCAAGTACACCAACCACATTCTGCTCGTCGGTGCCGGCGCCAAGAGGTTCGCGCTCTCGTACGGCTTCAAAGACGAGGAGCTGCTCACGCCGCACTCGCGCGAAGTCTGGCTCAGGTGGCGCGCCAATCGCGGCAAGGAAGACGACTGGGTCGACGTGACCGACAACGCCCCGATCGGTCCGCGCCCGACCGGCACGATCAATCTCAACACGATCAATGACAAGGGCGAGATCTCCTCGATCACGACCACCAGCGGGCTCGCGTTCAAGATCCCGGGCCGGGCCGGTGACTCGCCGATCATCGGCGCGGGCCAGTACACCGACAACGAGATCGGCGCCGCGGGGTCGACGGGCCGGGGCGAGTCGAATATCATGGTCTGCGGCGGCTTCCTGACGGTGGAGCACATGCGTCGTGGCATGAAGCCGGTCGACGCCTGTCTCGAAACGCTGAAGCGGGTGATCGCAATGACGCCCCCGCGGCTGCTCGATCCAGGGAACCGGCCCAAGTTCCAGCTTACCTTCTATGCGCTCAACAAAGCCGGCGATACCGGCAGCGCGTCGATCTACCCCGGCAAGTATGCCGTGCACGACGGCCAGCAGGCCAAGGTCATGGATTGCGCCTACCTGCTGACCCGGTGAGCGACGGAAAACGAATGAGCCACGCTCGACGGATTGTGTCACTGGAAGTGGGTCTCGATCGTCTGTTGTCATCCCGTGCGGTTCGAGCGGCGCGGAGCGATTGCCATGTCACCGGGAAGGGCACGTCGTGAAATCTGTAGTGATTCGGACATCTCTCCGTCTCCTCGTCGGCGGGATCGTCCTTGGTGCGACCGGCCCGGTCCGGCTCGAGGCGCAGGAGCCGTGGCGGGCCAGCTATTTCCCCTATTTCATGGGGAGCCCGACCGACGGGTTCATGTTCATCGGTCATTACCACACGGTGAAGGCCGCACCCTACTTCATCACGAAGGCCGGCGAGGAGATCGTCAACCCGCTCCCCTACGCGGGGCTGGTGGCGGTCGAGGCCGGGATCGGCACGTTAGGCAGCCGTTTTGGATCGCTCCGGTTCCGGGGGCCGGATCTGGTGAGAAGATGGCGGTTCGCCGGTGATCTGGAAGCGCGCCGCGAGGGGCGGTTCGCTTTCTACGGCACCGGGGGTGAGCTCGAGCATCAACAGGACGCGTGGAGCCACCGGGCTGTGATAGACCCGTCGCCCCACGGTCTCAATGAGAACTTCTTCCGGGTCCACCGGGAGCGGGTGGTCGCGCGGGCGGAAGTGACCCGGTATCTGGTTGGTCACCTCGCGGCCTCGCTCGCGACCTCGGTCGACTATACCCGCTTCACCCCGCTCCCCGCGACGACCCTCTTCAGCGACCGGTTCAATCACGCCGACGTCTCCAGCACCGACGTGGTCACCCGCGCCGGCCTCGTCTTCGACACGAGAAACCACGAGATCGAGCCGTCGAAGGGCGTGCTCCTCGAAGGGAATGTCGGCTTCGGGACCGGATCGGAGACCGTAACGCCGTTAGGCGGTGGCGGAGCCTACGGCTTAGGCAGCGTCAACGCGCGGTTCTACTTCGCGCCCCGCGAGGGGACGACCATCGGCGTCCGCGGCGTCTGGCGCGAGATCGGGGGCAAGGCCCCGTTCGCCGCCCGGTTCATCATCCCGGGCTGGGAGCGCGAGCTCACCACCGGCGGCGCGGACACCCACCGGAGCTTTCCGCGGGGCGCTCTTGCCGGCACCCGCGTCATTTATTCAAACGTCGAGATCCACCACGACCTGCTGCCATTCGGCGACCTTGGCGCGATCACCGCGTTCGCATTCGGAGATCTCGGCTACGCCGCCGACTCGCAGAGCGGGCTCGGCTCCACGACCCAGGCCGGCGGCGGCGGCGGCGTCGCGGTCCGGATCCTCCGCTCGGCGATCCTCACCATGGGTTTCGCGGGCGGGAAGAGCGGATTCAACTTTACGATGGGAACGAACTGGGCCTTCTGAGGTACGGCCTCGGGCTCAGTCGAGGCGCATCCTTCGGAGCAGTGCCGTAAAGCGCGGATCGCCTCGGATCGGACCAAGCGTCGGTTCGACCCGTAGATACACCATCCAGCCGCGCCGCTCCTCATGGGCCCGCTCGATCCACTCGAACGTCCGGTCGGTGTCTCCTAAGGCCAGATAGATCCGGGCAAAGTCCACCGGCGACACATAACGCCGCCCCGCTGTTTCATGGAGCGTCTGGAGCGCCTGTTCCGTCTCGGCCCGGCGGCCCCGAAGCGCCGCGAGGCGGCCGAGGGAGGCGAACGCGTGGAACTGCCCGCGGGAGCCCGCGTGAGCCTCGGTGAGGATGGCCTCGGCTTCGGCGTACTTGCCGGCCTCCGTGTACGCGAGCCCCAGGATCCATTGCGTCTCCTCGGAGGTCGGGTTCATCATCAGCGCCTGGCGGAGCTGCGCGATCGCTTCGTCGAAGCGGCGGGCGTAGTACAAGAGCCAGCCGAGCGAGCGGCGGATCGACACCGACGCGGGGTCGAGGGTCTGACCGAGTCGGCCTTCGGCGATCGCCTCGTCGATCCGTCCCATCGCCACGAGGTACCATGAGCGCCACTGGCGCGCAGTGGGATAGCGGGGATTGAGCCCGACGGCCCGGTCGAAATGGCGTCGGGCCTTGTCCCAGTCCCAGTCGTGGATGAAGCTCACCCAGCCTAACGATGTGTGCGCCTCGGCCAACTCGTCGTCGAGCGCGAGGGCGTGCTCCGCCTCGGCCCGAGCCCGCCTCAGGTTCTCGATGACCGGCGCTCCGCGATAGTCCACCTGGAGCGCGTAGGAGTCGGCCAGGCCGGTGTACGCGAGCGCGTAGTCCGGATCGGCGGCGATGGCCTCCTCGAACCAGCGAATCGCCTCGAGCACGCCCTCCGGCGTGCGCTTGTTCCACGCGAAACGGCCCTTGAGGTAGAGATGGTACGCCCGCACGTTGTCGGTGTAGCGCTTCGGCGTGGGATCGCTGAACTCGCCGAGCAGGTTGGCGCGGAGCGTGCTCACGATCGTGTCGGCCATCTCCTCCTCGAGATCAAACACGTCGCCCGCGGCGCGATCGTATCGCTCGGCCCACAGGAGCCGGCCGTCGGCCACATTGGTGAGCTGGACCGTTATGCGGAGCCGGTCTCCGGACCGGCGGACGCTGCCCTCCAGGATCGTGGAGACGGCGAGCTCGCGGCCGATCGTCCTGATGTCTTCCTTGCGGCCCTTGTGCGCAAAGACCGATGTCCGCGAGGTGACCTCGAGTCCGTCGACCTTCGCGAGGGCGTTGATCAGCTCATCGGTTACGCCGTCGCTCAGGTATTCGTTCTCCGGGTCCGGCGTCGCGTTGACGAACGGCATCACGGCGATCGTCTTCGTCGGCCGGTCTCGCCTGGAGGGCTCGGTGGCCGCAGGGCCCTCGAGGGCCGCGCTGAACTCGTGCATCGTGGCGAACCGATTGCCGGGCTCCTTGCCAAGCGCCCGAGCCACCGCCTGCTCGACCGCGACCGGCAGCGTCGGCCGGTGATCGCGGAGCGGTCGCGGGGCCGCCGTCAGGTGCTGCATGAGGACCGACTGCGCGGACCCGCTGTGAAAAGGCGGCTCGCCGGCCAGCATCTCATAAAGCACGCAGGCGAGCGAATAGAGGTCGCTGCGGCCGTCGATCGACGGGTCGCCGGTGGCCTGCTCCGGACTGATGTAAGCGATCGTGCCCAGGGCGATGCCGCGCTCGGTCACATGCTCGACCGCGGCCGCTGTGAGCGCCCGCGCGATCCCGAAGTCGGCGACGACCGCTTCGCCCTCTTGGAGGAGAATGTTCTCCGGCTTGATGTCGCGGTGGAGAACCCCCTGCCGGTGGGCGTAGTCGAGCGCGGCGCCGACGGTGCGAGTGATTCGGAGCGCTTCGTCGACCGGGAGCCGGCCTTGCCGAACGAGGCGGTCGCGGAGCGATTCGCAGCCGGCGTACGGCATGACGTAATAGAGCAGCGACGCGCCGCTCTCGAGCTCCACCGTGCCGGAATCGAGCAGCGGCAAGATGTTGGGGTGGCTCAGGCGAGCGGCAATTCGGATCTCTTGGAGGAACCGGAGGGATTCGTTCCGCGCGACCAGCTCGGGGAGAAGGACTTTGATGGCAACCGGCCGCTCGTGCTTGAGATCATCGGCGACGTAGACGGTGGCCATGCCCCCTTTGCCCGCCGTCTCGCGGATCCGGTAGTGCGCTGCCAGCCCGGTGGTGAGGTTGGTGAAGGTATCCACGGCTCCCCGTGCGGTCGAATCACCAGCCGCAGTCTACTGCGGCTGCGTCAGGCAGGCGATCAGCTCCTTGACGGTGGTCTCGCCCTTGTCCTTTGCGTACCACCGGCGGACCTCTGCATAACGCTTGTCCTTCGGCATCGTCGCCTTGTTGGCCATCACCCACGCCTGCAGCTCGCCGGGCCGCGGCCCCCAGTACCCGAGCTGCCGGAACTCGGGATCGAGGCCGATCACGATCGGGATCGACCGGCTCCCGTTGGTGAGATAGCGGTCCATCACGTCCGGATACGTGTCGCGGAGCAGGATCCGGATTTCCCAGCCCGGCATCTTCTCGGCGAGGCGGGCCATCACCGGCACCGTGTTCGCGGCGTCGCCGCACCAGTCCTCAGCGATGACGAGCAGCTTGACCGGACCTAACGGTTGCGCCGCCGCCAGGAGCTCGTCGGCCACGGCGGCCCGCTTGGAAACGCCCTCCCAGAGCCCGTAGTCCTTCATCTCCGGCCTCAGGAACTCGGGCCACGGCAGCGCCTTCTCCCAGTAGCTCTTGAAGTCCAGCGCGGTGGTCGTCATCGGTCTACCGGCCCTTCATTACGTGGTGACGATCTTCACTCCGAACTTGGCAAGCCCGTCGACATAAGGCTGAAACGGCACGGCTTCGTCGGGCGTGTGAGTGCCCTTCGCGAGCACCATCCCCTTTACCTGCATCTGTCCCGTGAGCGAGAGCGAGTAGCCGGTCGTGCGCATCATCGCGCTGATCCCGTTGGCCGTGTCGAAGTAGTCGAGCAGCTCGAAGGTCACGGTGGACTCTTTCCCCGCCTTCTGACCGGTCACGACGATCCGGAGCGCCACGAGATCGCGGCCGTCGGGTTTCATCAGCTTGGGCTGCACCGCGGCAATGAACACGTCCCGCGGCACGACGTTATGACCCTTGACCGGAATCGGCGCGTTGGAGATGAGACCCAGCTCCCGAATTGGCCGCATGATCGCGACGTGGCCCGGATACCGGAGCGTCTTGTACTCCATCGTCTCGATCCTTCCTTCCCACGCGAACGGCATCGTGCTGACGCCGCCGCCGGTATGAAAGGCCTCGAGCGTCCCCACCGGGCTTGGGAACACCTGCGATTCCAGCTCGCTCAGCGCGTCGACCTGGATCGGCTTGCCGCCCCGAAGCACCCAGGACGGCGTGGTGTAGTAGTCGAGCGCGCCCTCGAGCGAGTAGACGATCTGATAGTTGAGCGGCGGCTCCGGATGCTGCGGCAGCCCACCAACGTAGATCCTCACCGACTTGGCGTGGTCGACCCTTCGAATGCCTTCGGCCGCGAGGATGTTGACCATGCCGGGCGCGAGCCCGCAATCCGGAATGATCGAGATGCCCGCGGCGAGCGCAGCTTCATGCAGCTTCTTCTGCTGGAACACGATCTCCGTGTTGCCGCCGAGGTCCGCGAAGTGGCACCGGCCCTCAATGGCGGCTCGGCTCATCGGCTCGTTGAAATAGTAGGGCAGCGCGCACATGGCGGCATCGTGGCCGCGCATGAGCTCTACGACCGCGGGGACGTCGCTGGCGTCGAAGGGGACGGCCCTGAGCCGTTTTCCAACGAGCGGGATGAGGAATTTGGGTAGCCGGGCCGGGTTCAAGTCCGCGAGGGTAACCACCTCGACTTCGGGGTTCTGCAGCAGGTTATAGGCGCAGGCGCCACCCTGGAGGCCGGCTCCCAGCACGAGCATCTTCATAGACGTTCCCCCCGCAGACGGTCGGTCCGACGCAGCCCAGCAAGATAGCCGGGAGCGTGGTGCCCCGGAACGGAGCCGGATGGCTTGCTCCCGGCCCGCGCCGGAGCCAAGTTTGCCGGGCCATGTCCACTCGAGAGAGTCCACCCCGCCGGAAAGACGCCATCGCGACCAGGGCGCGGCTGATCCGCGCCGCCCTCGACTTGTTCACGTCGATCGGGTATGAACGGACGACGACGCTCACGATCGCGGCCCGGGCCGGGATCGCCGAAGCCACGATCTACCGCCACTTCACCGGCAAGGACGCCTTGTTCAACGAGGCGATTCGAGAGGCCAACCGGTGGGGTTTGGCCGCGCTCCGGCACGACGAGCGGGACCGGACCATCGGCGTTCGCGAGCGCCTAACGAGAATCGCCCGCCGCTTGCTCGACGAGGCGGCCGGGGACCCGGCCCTGCCGACGCTCCTCCTCCAGAAGATCCAGCCGGA
>JBDTOH010000094.1:0-13169 GCA_039933355.1 Gemmatimonadota bacterium
GGCCGGGAAGCAATATAAGGCGGAGGCTCGATCACTGTCGGCTCGAGGTCAAAGCGGAACCGGCCTCAAAATGGCCATCTCCGGTGCAGCAGCCGCCGCTCAAAACCGGGCGTCCAGGTTCGGCTTCGGTGCTTCCCCGTCTAGGGTTGGCTGATAGCCTTCCGATCCTCGCGCGTCGCGGCAGACGTCACTGCAGCAATCATCCCACCGCTCCGAGCTCGAGCAGACTCACAGCTCCGTGACATGAAGAGATCGTCCCGATCAAGAGGTCCACTGTGCCGTCCTCGCGGCCCGCTTCGGCGAGAAGAGCGCCGGCTTCGCGGGCCTCGGCAACGTCGAACATGCCGACGCCGAACGCGCGATGGCGGGTTACGAAGAGCGCGGGCCCCGCAGTCGCGCGCGCGCGCGCCAGGCGGCGGCGATAGGCCCGCAGGGTATCGGCCATCTCCCAGGTGCGGGGGCCTTTGATCACCGGGCAGATGTGGGGCTCGACGCAGTGGGTCGGACAGATCCAGTCCGCGAACGACACGTAGCGGGTTCCATCGGGTCCGGTGGCGTCGTAGGGTGTGCCGGCCGGCTCATCCACGGGGCGCAGCGCAATCGTTCGCCCGGGCCACTCACGCCGGGCGCGCTCCTCGAGCCAATCGGCCATGAGATGAGGCATGAGCGGAGACGGAACGATGGCATCGTCCGGCTCGCCCGGCGCCGGCGCGGGCCGCTCGAGAAACTCGGCGAGAAACGGCGCCCACGAGGCGATCACCAGCTCGTGAGAGGGCGCGAGCCGTTGGCCCGCTGCCTTGCAACTGGGATTCTGATCGACGAGGAGAACGTTGCGGTAGGCGATCTTACCCTTGGCGCGCGCGGCCTCGAGCTGGCCGGCGTAGAAGGTCCCGTAGCAGCCGCCGCCGATGACCACCACGTCGCGAAAATCCTGACGCGGCTCCACGAGCGCTGTCACCCCGACGTGTTCCGGCGGCCGGCGGCGCGCGCTTCGATCGCATCGAGCCACTCGACGGGGACCGACTCGCCTCCGATCACCGTGTGGCTCGGGCCGGCCGCCTCGTCGCCGTGCCAGTCGCTGCCGCCGGTGGGCAAGAGGCCGAGGCGGGTCGCGAGCGCCATGAGCCGGCCGCGCACGTCTGGGCTTTGGCTCGGGTGATAGACTTCAACTCCGTCGAGCCCGCGCGCCTTGAGATCGGTCAGCACGGCTCGGGTCGCTCGATCGCGCGGATGCGCCAGCGACGTGATCCCGCCGATCCGGCGCACCAGCCTGCTCACCTCGTCGAATTCCGGCAACTGTTTCGGCACGAAGGCGGGCCGGCCTTTTCCCAAGAAGCGATCGAACGCCTCGTCGAAGCCTTTCACGACGCCGCGATCGATCAGCACCCGGGCAATGTGGGGCCGGCCGATGGGCGCTCCGTCGGCCACGATTTCGACTTCGCTGTACTCGATCGCGATGCCTAACCGGTTCACGTGACCGACGATCTGGCGGCCGCGATCGGAGCGGGAGCTCCGGGCCCGATCGAGCATCGCGGTGAGGTCGGGATCGTTCTCGGGGAGATAGTAGCCGAGCACATGCATCTCGGTGCCGGTGATCCGAACCGAGAACTCGCAACCGGACGCGACCCGTACTCCGATCCGAACGCCTTCAGCCCGGGCCTCGGCCACGCCGCCGAGGGTGTCGTGGTCGGTCAGTGCGATGGCGAGGAGGCCTTTAGCCTGCGCTCGCCGGACCACATCCGCGGGTGTGTGGGTTCCGTCCGAGGCGCGAGAGTGGACGTGGAGGTCGACGAATCCGGCGCTCAGCGGCGGTATCCCAGCTCGACGCTCGTCCAGGCGGGTTGGGAGCGGCGCAGCAGAGTCGCGAGGTCGGCGTCGGACAGCTCGGCGAGCGACTGCTCCCGATTCTTGACACCTTGGGGCGAGTAGCGGGCCATCCGGCGCTCAGGGGTGCCATTGGCCATCTTGGTGAACAAGATCGAGAACTCGTCTTTGACGTACTGGGTGTGGCGCCCGGTCGGGGATATCTCCCAGCGGGCTCCGTCGACATCGATCACGCGGTTCGGCATTGGGCTGACCTCGTTAGGCGGCGTCGGGGAACTCGTGGAGGGTCTTCTTGAGATCCGCGAGGAACCGGTCGGCGTCGGCCCCATCGACGACCCGGTGATCGAACGCCATCGCGAGCATGCCCTTGGTCCGAATTCCAATGGCCGCGGTGCCGTCGGGCATGGTGATCACCGCCGGCCGCTTCTCGATCGAGCCGACCGCGAGAATGGCCGATTGGGGCTGGTTGATGATCGGCAGGCCGACGAAGGTACCGAATCCACCGGGATTGGTGATCGTGAACGTGCCCTTCTGCACTTCGTCCGGCGAGAGCTTCTTGGTGCGGGCTCGCTCGGCGAGATCCTGAATGGCTCTGGCAACGCCGATGAGCGAGAGCTCGTCAGCCCGCCGAATCACCGGCACGATCAATCCCCAATCGAGCGCCACCGCGATACCGAGGTTGATCTCGCGGCGGAAGATGGTCGATTCGCCCATGACGGCCGAATTGACCACCGGATGCTTGCGGAGATTGTCCGCGACGGCCTTCGCGATGAACGCGAGGAACGTCAGATTGACGCCGCGCTCGGCGAACTCGGCCTTGTTCTTGGCGCGAATCTGCTCAACCCGGGTGTAGTCGACCTCGATCAGGCTGTTGACGTGAGGCGAGACCCGCCGCGACATGATCATGTGATCGGCGGTGAGCTTGCGAATCCGCGACCACGGCTCGACCCGATCACCTTCCCATGGCTCGACGACCGGGCCGGGGATCACCTGCACGCCTAACGGTACGCCGCTCACTGGAGCGGCGACCGGCTGAGGGGGAGCAGCGGGCGCCGGCGGGGCGGCGGGCGCGGCGGCCGCGGCGTCCGGCTGGGCCAGATAGTTGAGGACGTCGTTCTTGGTTACCCGCCCGGCGAGCCCGCTTCCCGCGATCGTCGTTATGTCGAGATTGTGCTCCGCTGCGATCTTCCGGACCACCGGGGTCGAGCGCCGACGAAGCCTCTCCTCGAGCGATTCGTCGGCGGAGGATGCGGCGGCCACCGGCTCGCGCGCGGGTGCGGGTGCCGCCGGCCTCGGTGCTGAAGCGGGAGCAGCGGCCGGCTTGGGTGGCGGAGCAGCCGCCGCGCGGGCCGGGGCTGCCGGTGCGGGAGCGGGCAGGCCCGCGGGCGCAGGTGCTGCCGCCGCGGGCGGAGCGGCGCCGGCCGCCGCGTCGGTCTCGAGCCGAGCGACCACCGTTTGGATCGCGACGGTCTGCCCCTCCTGAACGAGAATCTCCGCCAGCACGCCGGCCACCGGCGCCGGAATCTCCGCGTCTACTTTGTCGGTGGAGATCTCGAACATCGGCTCGTCGCGCTTGACGGTATCGCCGAGCTTCTTGAGCCACTTCGAGAGCGTGCCCTCCGCGATGGACTCGCCCATCTGGGGCATGATTACGTCGATCTTTGCCATTCGTTCGAACTCCGTGAGTGTAGGCGGTAAGACGGTAGGACGGTAGGACGGTAGGTGAGCTCCTCGTGCTCACGCGCTTCCGCCGATCCGGATCCAACTTACCGTCTTACCGTCTTACCGTCTTACCGCCTAGTACCGTGCCAACCACCGCGCGGCCTTCACAATATCCTCCGTCTGAGGCAGCACAAAGTCCTCGAGCGTCGGGGCGAACGGGAGCGGCACGTCGTGCGCGCAGACCCGTTTCACCGGCGCATCCAGCCATTCGAAGCAGCGGTCGTTGATTCGGGCCGTGATCTCGCCCGCGACGCCGCCGGTGCGCGTGTCTTCGTGGACGATGAGGACCCGATTGGTCTTCTTCACGGTCGCATCGATCGCGGCATCGTCGAGGGGCAGCAGGGTCCGGAGATCGATGACCTCGACCGACAGCCCGTCTTCCTTCTCGAGCCGCTCCGCCGCTTCCAAGGATTTGAACACCATCGCGGAGTAGGTGATGATGCTCAGGTCTTTGCCTTCGCGGACGACCTTCGCCTTCCCGATCTCCGTCAGGATCTCTTCGCCCTCCGGCAACTCCTCTTTGATCCGGCGGTAGAGAAACTTGTGCTCGAAGTAGAGGACCGGATCGTCCTGGCGAATCGCGGCCTTGATGAGCCCCTTCGCGTCGCGCGCGGTGGCCGGCGCCACGATCTTGAGCCCCGGCGTGTGCAGGTACGCCGCTTCGGGATTCTGGGAGTGAAACGGCCCGCCGCGCACGAAGCCGCCCGATGGACCGCGGATCACCATGGGCGTCTTGAGGTCCGCGCGATACCGCGCGGTCGCGACGTAGTTGGTGACAATGCTGTAGGCACACGAGATGAAGTCGATGAACTGCATCTCGCAGACGGGTCGGAGGCCCATATGCGCGGCGCCTGCCGCCGCACCGATGATCGCGACTTCGGAGATCGGCGTGTCGATGACCCGCGACTCGCCGAACTTCTTGAGGAGGCCGTCGGTCACCTTGAACGCGCCGCCGAAGGCGCCGACGTCTTCGCCGATGACGAAGACGTTCTCGTCCCGGTCCATCTCCTCCCAGATGCCCTGCCGGATGGCCTCGAGATACGTCGCCTCGGCCATCAGAGCCTCCGGTACCATTCGAGCTCGGCTGCCGGCGGCTGGGCGAGCACACCGGTGAGGGCGCTCGCCGCATCCGGCAGGGGCTCGTTCTCGCAGCGGGCGAGCGCCTCGTCGATTTCGCGAGTGACCCGGGCATCCGTGGCGCCAAGGTCCTCCTGGCTGACCCAGCCGTTCTCCTTCAGCTGGTGCACATAGCGGTCGATCGGATCGTTCATCTCCCAGACCGCGACCTCTTCCTTCGTCACGTAGCTCTGGTTGTCGTGCTCGGCATGGCCCTTCCGGCGGAAGGTGATGAGCTCGACGAGTGTGACGCCTCCACCGCTGCGGGCGCGGTCCACGGCCTGTTTGGTCGTCTCATAGACCGCCAGCACGTCGTTGCCGTCGGCCTGGGCGCCGGCCACGCCATAACCGGCTGCCTTCTCGACCAGGAACTTCACGGCGGTCTGCTTCGCGGTCGGCGTCGAGTACGCGAAGCCGTTGTTCTCGGCGATGACCACGAGCGGGAGCTGCTGCACGGCGGCAAAGTTCATCCCCTCGTGAAACGCACCGGTGCTCATGGCGCCGTCGCCCACATAGACGAGGCCGACCCGCGGCTGTTTGCGCATCTTGAACGACAGCGCGACGCCGGCCATCACGGCAACCATATCGCCCAAATGGGAGATCTGGCCGAGAAAGCCGCGCTCGAGATCGTTGAAGTGGATGTTGAGCTCGCGGCCGCGGGTGGGGCTCTCCGCCTTCGCCATGTACTGACGGAGCACTTCGAGCGGCGTGGCGCCCTGCACCAGCATCGAGCCCAGGTTGCGGATCAGAGGCGAGAGAATGTCGCCCCGGGTGCGGTCGAGCGCGAAGGCGCTTCCCACCGCGTCGGCTTCCTGGCCCAAGGATCGGAACAAGCCACCGATCACCTTAGTCTGCCGGTACAGATTGACGAGCTTCTCCTCGAGCGATCTGGTGAGCCTCATCCAATAATAGAGGTCAACCAGTTGGGCTCGGTTGAGGCCCGAAACGATCGGCGGTGACGCAGGCTTGGTGGTTGAAGTCATAGAGTCAGGATGACGCCGTAAATCAAGAGCGGGTAAAGATTTACCCCTCAACGCTTGGAGTCAAGCTTGACCGGCGACCGGGGGGCTCGAGGGAGGCTCGAGAAATCCGGCATGTGGACCACCAGACCGAAATTGCGGGTGTTGTGCACAGTGCCCGCGACCAGCTGCTCGTTGTATTGGATCAGCGAGAAATCGAACCGGTCCCGCGGGTCTTCGTCGACGATCTTGAGATCGGCATCGGCCATCGTCAGCTTGCCGAATCGGAGCACACCTTTGCGAAACCACATATAGTTCTGGTCGGCGGAACCGGGCTTCCCCGCCCCGCTCCCAAACACGAGGGCGAGCCCGCCCGGTTCCACCTTGACGTCGGTGAGGTGGCCGCGGACCCGCGGCGCCGGAAGCATGGCGGCGGCATCGAGGAGAAAATCGTCGCCCTCGATCCGAGCGCCCCGACCGCGCTCGACCTTGATCATGTCGTCGAGCTGGGTGCCGAGAAATTTGAGGAGCCCGCGCACGTTGATCCCAAGGGCTTTGACCGACACCGGATGCAGCCTGATCAACCCGTCCTTGGTTATGCTCACCGCCGAGCGGATCGTGAACGGCACCCAGATCACCTTATGCAGCTTGCCCCGCTGAACCAACATCCCGCTGTCGATGCTGACCTCGAGGTTCTTGAGCTGTGAGCCGTGGAAGCCGAAGACGTGACGGTTGAGCAGCGTGTCCAAGCTCGCGAGGCCCATCGCGATTCTGGCGGACCGAATGTTCATGATGAACGAGCGTCCGTCATCGAACGTCACCGGCCGATCCTTCATCGCACGGGTCAGGGATCCGTCGAGCCGGGCGATTTGCAGCACGATCCCGGGCTCGATATGAAAGTCGACGTTCTGCATCTCGGCCTCGACCGCTCCGGTCGAGTCGGTCGCATTGGCGGCTTCGAGCAATCGGCGGGTTGCTGCGGAGGAGTCCGTGGGCGGGTCGGCGGCGACGTCGGGGCCGGCTCCTCCACATCCGAGACCGAGGACCAGCGTCAGTGCCTGGCAGTACCGGCGCCAGTGGATCATGTCTCATTCCTTCGGTGGTGGACCTCCCAACTCGTGAGTGAGACGACGCCGGTGCCTCGTTCCCACACCCGGGGGGCCGTGCGAGTGGAAGGACCCGGCCACGTCCATCATCAGCGAGGAGTTGCGCGCGCGAACGATCCGGCCAGACCGCATCCGAAGAGGACACAGCCCTGCTGACCACGCCGCTCCAGTTTGTCTCCCGTCTATTCGGCGCTTCTCAGATCCGCGGAAAGGTTCTTGCCGGACCGATCCGGGGCGAGCTGCTCGGGCCGGACCATCTGGCGGAGCGGGCGCGCGACATTGCGCAAGCCCAGCGGCTCGCTCCCAAGGGCCGGAAGCGGCGCGGCGCTCCGCTGCTCGCCCGGCTCCATGAGACCGATGGGATTCTGGAGGAGTGCCGATTGCGGCTCGAGGACGCGACGAGCCGCGGCATCGACGTCTCGCCCGCGGGCGACTGGCTCCTCGACAACTACCACGTCGTGCGCGAGCATATCCTCGAGGTCGACCAGAGCGTGCCCCGCGGCTACTACCGGGAGCTCCCGGAGCTGGCCGAGGGACCGCTGGCGAAGTATCCGCGGGTGTATCAGGTGGCGATCACGTTGATCGCGCACACCGAAGGCCGGATCGACCTCGCCAACACGGAGCTGTTCGTCCGCGAGTTCCAGCGGGTTGCGCCGCTCGCCATCGGCGAGCTCTGGGCGATCCCCGCAATGCTTCGCCTGGGACTCCTCGAGAATGTGCGGCGGATGTCGCTCCGGACGGTGGAGCGGCTCGACGAGCTCGAGCGCGCGGACCGGTGGGCGAAACGGCTCCAAGCGGCGGGCGGTCTGGAATCCGCATCGGTGCGCGACTTGATCGGCGCGAGCCCGCCGATCACTCCGCTCTTCCTCACCCGGCTGCTTCGACTACTGCGTCAGGGGGCGATCAGCCCGCTCGTCTGGCTCGAGCAATGGCTGACGCAGGGCGGCGTCGACCTGGAAGCGGCAGCGGCGCGCTCGAGCGAGCGGCTCGCCCTGACGCAGATGGTGATGGCGAACAGCATCATCAGCCTCAGGGCAATCGGCAGCATGGACTGGCGGGAATTCGTCGAGCGCCAGAGCCAGCTCGAGGCGATGCTGGCCGCTGATCCTGCCGGAGCGTTCAGCGGCATGACGTTCGCGACGCGGGACCGGTACCGCCACGTCGTCGAGCACCTCGCAAGAAAGACCACGCGCACCGAGCTCGACGTCGCGCGGCTCGCGATCGACCTCGCCTTCGCCGGCCTCCGCGAGGGGCCTAACGGAGCGCACCGGACCCACGTCGGCTTCTACCTCGTCGACGACGGCCTGCTCGAGCTGGAGCGCGCGATCGGCTACCGGCCGCCGGTGATGGCGCGGATTCGCCGGTGGCTCTCCCATCATCAGCCATTGCTGATCGCGGCGGTGGCCGTCGCCACGTTCCTGGCGGTCGTGCTGCTGCTCTGGCTCGCGGGACCCGAAGCCCGCCGGCACGCCCCTCTCGTCATCCTCTTTGGACTCCTCCCCGCGGCGGAAATCGCGGTCAACGGAGTCAACCGGCTGGTGACGATGCTGCTGCCGCCGCGAATTCTCCCCAAGCTCGAGCTACGGGAGCGGCCGATCCCGGTGGAGCTCCGCACCGCGGTGGTGGTGCCGACGCTCTTCGACACGGTCGAGGGGGTTCGTGAGAGTCTCGAGCATCTCGAGGTGCAGTACCTGGCGAACCGTCAGGAGCGGCTCCACTTCGCGGTCCTGAGCGACTTCACCGATGCCGCAACCGAGATCACCGCCGGCGACGCCGAGATCCTGGCGGCCGCGATCGCGGGGGTGCGGGATCTGAACGCGCGCTACTCGGGCGGCGCCGACGACGCGTTCTACCTGTTTCACCGTTCGCGCCTGTGGAATCCCGCGCAGCAAGTCTGGATGGGATGGGAGCGCAAGCGGGGCAAGCTGGCGCAGTTCAACCGGTTCCTCCGGGGCGAAGCCGACGGCGCGTTCTCGACGATCGTCGGCGACGTCAGCGCAATCCGGCAGGTCCGCTACGTGATCACGCTCGACTCCGACACGGTGCTGCCGCCCGATGCCGCCGACCTTCTCATCGGCACGATCGCGCACCCGCTCAATCGGGCCGTGTACGACCACGACCACGGCAGGGTTCTCCGCGGCTATGGCATTCTCCAGCCCCGGATCGGCGTCGCCCTTTCGACGGCGCACCGGTCGCGCTTTGCCTCGATCCACTCGGGGCATCCGGGCGTCGATCCCTACACCACGGCCGTCAGCGACGTCTACCAGGACCTCTTCGCCGAAGGGAGCTTCACCGGCAAGGGGATCTATGATGTGGACGTCTTCGAGCTCGCGACGGAAGGGCGGTTCCCGGAAAACACGCTCCTCTCGCACGACCTGATCGAGGGCAGCTACGCGCGGGCCGGGCTCGCCACCGACATCGAGCTGTTCGACGACTACCCGACCCGGTATCTCAGCTACACGAGCCGGAAGCATCGATGGATTCGAGGCGACTGGCAGCTGATTCAATGGCTGCTGCCGCGGGTCCGCGGGCCTAACGGCAAGGAACTGAACACCCTGTCGGTGCTGTCCCGCTGGAAGCTGTTCGACAACCTGCGGCGGAGCACCAGCGAGATCAGCCAGCTGCTCCTGTTTCTGGCGGGATGGAGCCTGTTGCCCGGCTCCCCGTTGCGGTGGACCTTGCTCGGCCTCGGCGCGGTGGCGACGCCGTGGATCATGGCCTTGGTGCCGGCCCTGCTGCGTCCGCCGTTAGACAAGTCGTGGCTGGCCTATTACGCCGCGGTCCGCCAGGACGCCGCGACCAGCGCGAAGCAGCTCGGCCTCGCGCTCATTCTGCTTCCCCACCAAGCATGGGTCTCCGCCGACGCGATCGGCCGGACGCTGTGGCGGTTGTTCGTGTCGAAGCAGAACCTCCTCGAATGGCGGACCGCGTCGCAGACCGAGCGTGCGCTCGCGCCCGAGGCTCGGGAGACTTGGCGGGCAATGGGCCCCTCGGTGACGCTGGCCGTCGTCCTCGCGATCCTCATCGTGCTGCCGCACGTCGGACGGCCGGGGGCGTGGCCATGGCTGGTGGCAATCCTGCCGATCGCGACGCTGTGGCTCGCGTCGCCGGTCATCGCCCACGCGCTCACGCAGCCGGCCCTGGAACGCGAGCACCGACTGAAGGGAGACCAGCGGCCGGCCGCGCTCCGCTACGCGTTGCCTCACTGGCGGTATTTCGATCGGTTCGTCACCGCGGAGACCAACTGGCTGGTTCCCGACAACTTTCAGGAGGATCCGTTGCCGGTGGTGGCGATGAGAACCTCGCCGACCAACATCGGTCTCCAGCTGCTCGCGACGGTCAGCGCCTACGATCTCGGGTTCATCACGCTCGACGGGATGACGACGCGGCTCGAGGCGGCGTTCGGCTCGCTCGAGAAGATGCGCCGGTTCCGGGGCCACTTCCTGAATTGGTACGATCTCCACGACCTGGAAGTGCTCCATCCCAGCTACGTCTCCACCGTGGACAGCGGCAACCTGGCGGGACACCTCCTGGCGCTCCGACAGGCCTGCCTCACGATCCCGGACGAGCCCGCCGTCGACAGCCGGGTCTGGCACGCGCTCGAAGTCGGCCTGGAGATCGCCGAGGAGCAGCTCCATGCGCTCGAGTCGTCCCGCGCCAGGCTGGCTCCCCGTCATCGTCAGGCAGTCCACGACGCGGCCCGAGCCGTGCGGGCGGGCCGCCGGCTGGTGACCCTGGCGCGGAAGGGCCGTCATCCGCCCTCGCTCCGCGATATCGCCAAGCAGCTGGTGACGGCGCGGAGCGGGCTTCCCTCCGATGGCGGCGCAGGCCTAACGATCGCGCGAGACTCGATTCTCTGGGTCGTCGACCGAATCGCCGCGCACCAGCACGAGTGGGACGCGGGGACCGCGGTGCCAACGCTCCGCGCTCTGGCGACCCACGCGCCCGCGTCGATCGATCATGTCGCGCGGCTCGAAGCGATCGCCGAGCGCGCCTACGAGTACGTGATGGGCATGGATTTTACGTTTCTCTTCGACCGCGACCGGAAGCTCTTCACGGTCGGGTACCAGGAAGCCACGCACACGCGGGACAACTCGTTCTACGATCTGCTTGCGTCGGAGACGCGCCTGGCGAGCTTCGTGGCGATCGCAAAAAAGGACGTGCCGGTCGAGCATTGGTTCCGCTTGGGCCGCTCGCTCACCCACGCCGCGAGCGAAACGGCGCTCATCTCGTGGAGCGGGAGCATGTTCGAGTACCTGATGCCGCTCCTCGTCATGCACTCGATGCCCGAGACCCTGCTCGACCAGACGTATCACGGCGTCGTCGAGCGCCACATGTCGTACTGCGCCGAGCGCGGGCTGCCTTGGGGAATCAGCGAGAGCGCCTACAATCTCCGGGACCGGGCGCAGACCTATCAGTATCGCGCCTTCGGAGTCCCGGACCTGGCGCTCAAGCGAGGCCTGAGGCGCGATCTCGTCGTCGCGCCGTATGCTTCCGCGCTGGCCGTCATGGTCCAGCCCGAGAACGCACTGGAGAATCTCGATCGGCTGGCGCGGCTCGGCGCGCTCGGCGCGTACGGTTTTCACGATGCGGTCGACTATACGAGGCCGACCCCCGGCCACTCGTTCGCGATCGTGTACACATACATGGCGCACCACATCGGGATGACGCTGGTCGCGCTCACCAACGCGCTCTCAGGTCACGCGTGGCAACGGCGATTCCACTCCGACCCGCTGGTTCAATCGGCCGAGCTCCTGCTGCACGAGCGGATTCCGCGCCGGCTCGTCCTGCAACCCACGCAGCGAGTCCGCCCCGAACCGTTGCCGGCGGACCTCGACCTCGAGCGGCCGGCCGTGCGCGAGATCGAGACGCCGGATACGCCCCGGCCGAGGATCGCACTGCTGGGGCATTTGCCCTACACGATCATGGTCAGCAACGCCGGCGCCGGCTATAGCCGGTACGAGAATCTCGCGATCACGCGCTGGCGGGCCGACGCGACGACCGATCACACCGGGTTGTTCTGTTATGTGAAGGACCTGGCTACCAACCGAGTGTGGTCGGCGGCGCATCAACCGGTGCGCGCTCCGGCCGATTGGTATCGCGCGCTGCTCGCAACGGATCGGGTTGTGTTCCACCGCCGCGACGGCGACATCGAGACCCATACCGAGATCGCGGCGGTGCCCGCGGACGCGGCCGAGGTGCGCCGGATCACGCTGACGAACCACGGCGACGAGCCGAGGGAGATCGAGCTGACCAGTTACGGCGAGATCGTGCTCGCGCCGCCCGACGACGACCGGGCCCACCGCGCCTTCGGCAACCTGTTCATCGAGACCGAGTGGCACGAGTGGTGTACGGCGATCACGGCCACTCGACGTCCCCGCTCGGCGACCGAGGCGCGGCTCTGGTGCGTCCATCTGGTGGACACGAGCCCCGATCAGGTCGGGCCGGTGTCCTATGAGACCGATCGGGCCGGCTTCCTTGGCCGGGGGCGCGGGGCCGACCATCCGATCGCCCTAACCCGTGACAACGACTTGAACGGAACGGCCGGGGCGGTGCTCGACCCGATCTTTGCTCTGCGGATTCGGCTCCGCGTCCCGCCGGGCCGGACGGCGAGCGCGGCGTTCACGACGCTGGTCGCGGCGAGCCGTGAGCGGGCGTTCGAGCTCGCCGACCGCTACCATGATTCGTACGCGGCGGAGCGGGCGCTCGAGCTCGCGTGGACGGCGGCTCAGCTCGAGCTCCGCGAGCTGGGCATCACTCCGGCCGACGCCGCGCTCTATCAAGAGCTTGCCGGCAACCTTTTCTATGCCGATCCCAGTCTTCGAGCGTCTCGCGAAGAGGTCCTCGAGAATCACGGCGGGCAGCCGTTGCTCTGGTCTCAAGGCATTTCCGGCGACTGGCCCATTCTGCTCGCGACGATCGACGATCTGTCGGGCTTGCCGACCTGGCGCGAGCTGCTCGCGGCCCACCAGTACTGGCGCCGCCGGGGCATGCTGATCGACCTCATACTCGTCTTCGAGGGGGAGGAAGGCTACTTCCAGGAGCTCCAGGAGCAGATCACCAACGCGGTCCTGTCGTCGAGCGAAGCGGGCGTGCTCGATCATCCCGGAGGTGTCTTCATCCGCCGGAGCGGAAAGCTCAACGAGGAGGAGCGCCGGATGTTGCGGGCGACGGCGCGCGTGCTGGTTCCCTGCGACGGCCGGCCGCTGGCCCGGATCGTCGGGCCGCCGGATTCGCTGGTCGAGCTGGAAGAGTGGGAGCCGAGAACCCTGACGGTTGCCCCGAGGCGGCCCCGACCACCTCGGTGGGGACCCGTCGCGACGCTCCCGGTCGCTCCCGTGCCCGCGACCCGCGCCGGCGCCGCGGCCTCGAACGGGTCCGACGGCACCGGCGACCGGCCCGACGCTCCGCCTAACGGTTTTGGGGCGCTCGCGGACGACGG
>JBDTOH010000095.1:0-13150 GCA_039933355.1 Gemmatimonadota bacterium
GTTCGCAATGTCGGGATGCATCTGCCAGAGCCAGGAATCCTGGACCCCGAGCATGAGCCCGCGACCCCGGCCGTAGCGCTGCACGGCGAGAACCGGGTAGGTCTGTTTGGTCGCCGTTCCGATTCCCTCGAGCAGGACCGTGGCGCCGGGCTTTGGGTCTCCGAGCTCGTTCACCATCGTGAGCGGCGGCAGGGAATCCCATCGGGCCCGGTTCCGCTCGTCGGTGTTTCCGAGCTGAAGAGCGGCATGGACCGCTCCGGCCGGCGTGAGGCGGATCGCAACCTCGGTCGGGACGACGGAGTCGCTCACGGTTCGATTCTCGAACGCGAGCGGGAGCACGTCGGCGACCGGAGTCCCCGCGTAGCTGCCTTCCCCAAACGTGCGCCGGCCGCCTAACGCTAGGAGGGCGCCCCCACGCTCGCTCACGAAGTCGGCGATCATCCGGAGCTGATCACCGGTGAAGAACCCGGCTTCGACATTCCCGAGCACCAGCGCGCGATAGCGGAAGAGCTCGGCCCGAGTCGTCGGAAAGCCGCGGATCAGCTCGAGGCTGTCGTCCACGCCGAGCCGAAGGAATTTTCCTTCGGCGGTGCGGAGCAAGCCGACCAGTTGCAGGTTGCTGTCCTGGGCCGCGGCACGGCGAAGGTAGGTAAACTCCCAACGAAGCTCGCCCTCGAGATAGAGGATCTTTTCGCGCCGGTCCCTGACGGTGACGGACGTTTCGGCCACGTTGTTCTGCTCGATCGCCTCGCCGGGCATCGGCTTGAGGCTGAAGCGGAGATGGCGGGAGCCCGCCTCGAGTGGCGGAATCCGCACCGGCACCGCTACCACTTCGTCATCCCGGCCCAACGTAACTTGCTGCGACGCAACGATCCGATCACCATCTTCCACCGTGAGCGTGGCGGGTTGTGCAGCGAAGCCGCGCTGCCGAATGCCGACCGATGCGACCAATGTCGCGCCCTTGAGCGTCGACACCGGAGTCTCCGCATGATCGATCGCGACGTCCCGCAAGAACCGCTCGGCGCCGACGCCAACGGTGTACACCGGCGTCCGGCTTGCCTTGAGGGCCAGCAGCGCATCGGCCATCGGCGTGCTGCCGTTGTCGGCGCCGTCCGTCAGAACGACCAAACCGGCGACCGGGCTTCCGGTCAGGTCGCGGCGGACCTGATCGAGCGCTCCACCGAGATCGGTGCGCGCGCCGGCCGCCGCCAATGAGTCGGGCGGGCCGTCGAGACCGTTCACCCCGCTGGAGAACCGGTAGAACCGGAGCACGAAACGCTGCTCGAGGCGCCGGAGCCAATCACCGGTCGAGTCTCCCACGAGCCGTGACACCCATGCCTTGCGCGTGAGCGAATCGACGTCCTTGATCCGCATGCTCTGCGAATCGTCGAGCAAGATCGCGAGAACGTTTCGCTCGGGAACCGAGGTGGAAACGAGCAGGGTGGGACGAAGCAGGCAGACCGCGAGCAGGGCGAAAACGCTCAGGCGGAGAAAGCCGAGCACGAGTCGGTCGATCCATGGGCGAGGAGAGCGCAGCCTCGCGTAGCTGACCATCGCTATCGCCGCGACGAGCAGAACGAGCGGAATCAGGACCGGGGCACTTCCAAGACCCTGCCAGACCAACGTCCCCCGGTCGAAAACCCAGAGAGGATACTTGAGCAGGCGCTCTGACAGGGTGCTGAGGAAGGAGCTCACGGACCACCCAGCGGCAGGGACAGGGGGCGGGGAAACGGGCCTTCTATCTATATACTCGACGGTACGCTTTCGGGCAAAGTTTCGCTGGTGTCCGCGGTCCCGTCAGGAAACTGCCCGTCGCTCGAAAGTTCGAAAGCCGATCGCCATGAAAAGAAAGGTGAGCACCACGAGCGCGATCAACACGGCGACGAGAGGCATGTGAGGAAGCGCGGGAGTGAGCACGGCGCGCATTCCTTCCGACACGTACACCAGCGGATTGATCAGCACCGCGTACTTCATGACCGGCACCGCCGAGAGCCCCGCCCACGGATAGTACGCGCAGCCGAAGAAGATCATCGGCGCTACGATGAACCCGAACATGAGCCCGATTTGTTGCGGCTGGATCGCCGTGCCGAGGACCATTCCGAAAGTCGAGAAGGTCATCGCACCAAGAATCACGACGCTCACCACGGCGGCGAGATGCGAGCCGGTGAGTCCGTCGATCGGGCCCATGATGAGCCGGGCGATCGGCAGCACGAAGAGCGCCGCGATGACGCCTTGCACTACGCCGGAAACGATCTTCGCAAAGGCCACCACCCGGATCGGCACCGGCGCGAGCAACCGGTCCTCGATTTCGAACGTCCAGCCGAAATCGGCCACCATCGGAAGCGCCACGGCCTGCACGCTCGCGAAGGCGAGGCTGATCGCGAGAATGCCGGGCAGCAGTGCCGCTCCATATCCGCGCTGCACGAAGCCCATCTTCGGCAGCAGGAATCCGAACACGGTCACGAACATGAGCGGTTGCAGCGTGGTGCGCAGGAGAAAGAACGGCAGCTCCCTCATGGCGACCCGGACCTCGCGCTTGAGGAGCGCCCGGAACACCTGCGCGGAGGTTACGGTCTTGGCGGTCAATCGAGCTTCCTCCCGGTGAGCGAGACGAACAGCGTCTCGAGGCTCGGTTCCGTGAGACGAATGTCCCGGACCGTGCGACCGGCCTCCTCCGCGAGCCGGATCAGGCCGGGAATCATCTCGCCCGCCCGCTCGGCGTAGACGACGAGCTCGATGCCGCGGGACTCGGCCTTGATCACACCGGGCAGCCGGAGGGTTCCCGGTTCGAGCCCGGCCGTGGGACCGTCGAGGGTGAGCTCGATCATCGTCCCTCCGGGCGCCCGGGCTTTGAGGGCGTTAGGCGTGTCGCAGACCAGGAGCTTGCCCTGGTCGACGATGCCGATCCGCTCGCACAGCTTGTCGGCCTCGTCCATGTAGTGCGTCGTCATCACGATGGTGCGGCCCTCGGCGTGGAGCGAGCGGAGGATCTCCCAGAGGGCGAGCCGCGCCTGCGGATCGAGCCCGACCGTCGGCTCGTCCAGAAAGAGGATCTCCGGCTCGTGCACCAGCGCCCGCGCAATCATCAACCGCTGCTGCTGCCCGCCGGAGAGATGGTTGACCTTCGCCTCGCCGCGGTCTCCGATGCCCAGCATGTCGAGCAGCTCGCTGGAGCGGCGTTGGGCCACGTTCGCCGGAATCCCGAAGTAGGCCGCGTGGAAGAGCATATTCTCCCGGACCGTCAGGCTTCGATCCGGATTGGGCCGCTGCGGCACGACCCCGATCCGCTGCTTGACCCGAACCGGGTCCAGCATCACGTCGATTCCGCCGACTCGCGCCTCACCGCCCGACGGCCGAACCCGCGTCGTCAGGATGCCGATCGTCGTCGTTTTCCCGGCGCCGTTCGGCCCCAGCAAGCCGAAGAACTCCCCGTCGGAGACCTGGAGATCCAAGCCGTTGAGCGCAACGATATCCCTGCCGGGCTGCGCGCTCGCCGACCGGGCCCCCGGGGCGATTGTCCCCAGGGGACCACCGCTTCCCGGCAGGCCCCGCCGCTGCTTCGGCGCCGGATAAATTTTGCGAAGCCCGCTGGTGACGATGTCGGCCATCGGAAGGCGCTCGGAGTTGGGTGGCGCCGCCTACTGCTTCTTCAGCTTGTTGTACCCATAGCCACCGTCGAGGCGCATCCCGGTAATCTTGCCGCCGGAGCGATCGAACCGCATCAGCATGCCGCCCGACGCGAACGTGTCATCGCCCACGAACGTGAGGGTGTCGGGTTTCGGCCCGCGGGCCGACTTCGAGGTGAGGACGTTCCCGGCCGGCTCGATCGTGATCTCGGATGCCCGGCCCCGGCCGGTCCCTTTGTACGTCCCCGCGTAGTCCGCCAGGCTGCCGGTGAACGCCTTGCTCTTGTCCGGACCCTTGCCTAACACCGCCTCGGCGATCTTGTGGGTCAGATCGCTCGGCCCCACCGGACCCGCCGAGTTCTGCAGCACCACGACGATCAGGCTGTCGTCCGGATAATACTCGGACTCGGAGAGAAATCCGTTGATCCCGCCGCCATGGTGAATCGCCCGGCGGCCGTCGATGTCGACCAGTGCGATGCCGAGCCCGTACCCGATCTCGCTGCCGTCGTTGAGCTTCGAGCGCGTCGTCATCGCCTTATAGGAGTCGGGGCTCAGGATCTTCCCGCCATGGAGCGCCTGGTTCCAGGCCGCGAGGTCCGCCGCGGAGGAGCAGAGCGAGCCCGCTGCGTAGGGCCACAGCTGGACGAGGAAGCCTTTGATGACGAGCCCAGTCGAATCGCTGTCGTAGCCGTGGGCGTGGTTCTTGTGGATCGTCTTTTCGCTGCAGTAGTACGAGTCTTTCATGCCGGCCTTCGCGAACAAGTTCTTCTCGACGAAGTCCGCGTAGGACATCCCGCTCACCTTCTCGATGATCTTGCCGGCCATGAAGAAGGCCGAGTTGTTGTAGATCTCCTCGTCACCGGTCTTGAAATCGAACGGCTCCCTGGCGACCAGCGCGATCAGCGTGTCCTGCGGCAGGGTCTGGAGACCGATCAGCCGGAACGACGGCATCTCGGTGTATCCCTTGATCCCGGACGTGTGGTTGAGCAGGTGGCGGACCGTGACCTTGTTGCCGTGGGTCGGAAACTTCGGGAAATACTTGGTGATGTCATCGTCCAGGCTCAGCTTGCCTTGCTCCTGGAGCAGCAGGATCGACGCCGCGGTGAACTGCTTGGTCACCGAGCCGATCTCGTAGGTGGCGTGAGGCGGCGTCGGAACATCGAGCTCGAGGTCGGCTTTGCCGTACGCCTTGATCGCGATCGTGTCCCTCCCTTTGATGACCGCGATCGATGCGCCGGCGATCTTGCCGTCGGTGATCGGCGCGTTCACGATCGCGTCGATCTTCGCGACCAGCGCGGAACGCCCGCCGCCGCCTTCCCCGCCCGAGGCGGATGATTCCTTGACCTTGCCACTGTCTCCGCATCCCATCGCCGCCGCCGTCGCCGCCGCGATCCCAAGCCACAAACCACTCACCCGCACTGACATGTTCGCAACCCTTTCAAGAGAGAAACATCGACTACGTTCGAGAACCCACCTTGTAGGACATCGCCGGGAGTCCGAGATATCGTCTCAGAAATGCCAGTTGCCCGACGTGATACGATTCGTGCTGCACGAGAAACGCGATCCCGCCTAACATTGTCTCCGGAACGCCGGGAAACCGCGGCGACGACGGACCCGTGAGGTCGGTCTCGGTCAGCTCCTCGAGCCGGGCCTCGAGCCGCGGAGACTGTTCCCGCCAGGTCGCGCGGATCACCGCGAGGCTCGGCAGCACCGGAACGTCTTCCAGCTTCGTCGCGTGCTCGAGCACCCCGTTGAACGGGCTCTTCTCCTCGAGCCCGAGGTATCGCGCCATCCACGCGCGGGTCTCGACCAGGTGCCCGCCTAGAAACGCCACATTGTTCGTGCGATCGTTCGGCCGCGCCGTGGCGCCGGCTTCGTCGATGTCCGCGAGCACGTTGAGGAACAGCTTCGAGTTGAGCTGGATCAGAGCGCCGAGGGGAGCCAATGATGGGTGCATGATCTAGTTCTTCGGTGAAATGACCCGGCCGTATTCCGACGCCCGACCGACCCGCTCGAAATACGGGTACGCGGCTCGGACCACGTCGCTGATCACCCGTTGCGCGGCCGACCCATCAGCGGCGAACGTCGTCATCACCACAATCGCGAAAGGGCGCCGGGTCGCAAACACGATCCCACCCTCGTTTCTCACGCCTTCCAGCGATCCGGTCTTGGTGGCGATTCGAACGTCCTCCGGCAGCCCGCGGGCGATGTCGCTCTCCTTGTGAGTGCCGAGCATCTCGAGCAGGCCGTCCTTGTCGGCTCCGCTCACGACCTGGCCGCGGTAGATCGCCTCGAGCAATCCGACCGTCTCCCGCGGCGTCGCGACGTTCTCGCGCCCTTCGGTCGCGGCTTTGAGGTCCATCATCTTGCGTTTGAGCCGGGTCGCCCGCAGACCTAAGCCGTCGAGCAGTTGATCGACGCGGTCCATGCCGAGCCGGTCGATCAGCACATTGGTCGCCGAGTTGTCGCTGACCGCCATCATCATCGTGGCCAGATCACGGAAGGTCAGCCGCGTTACGCCCGGCGTGAGACCCTTCATGATGTCGCTCCCCGCGACCACGTCCTTGACCTCGACGACATAGACCTCGTCGAGCCGCCGCTGCCGGTAGAGCTCGGCCAGCACCGCGATCTTGATCATGCTGGCGGTCGGCATGATTTCGTCGGCGTGGAGGCCGTAGACCCGCCCGTCCGTCAGGTCCTTGATCGCAACCGCCATCACCCCGTCGAACCGCTCGTCGATCCGGGCGATCTCGGCCTCGAGCTTCTTCCAGAGCAGGTCCTGCTTCTCCGGCCGGCTTTGGGCCCGCCCGGACGCGACCAACAACCCAGTCGCTATGATGACCGCGCCGCCGCACCGGCACCACAGTGCTCGCCCAGTACCGCTCACTTCGTCACCACCGGCAGGATCAGCGCCGACGGATACTCCGCTCCGAAGTGAATCGCACTCTTCGCTTTGACGAAGCTCGCCTCGTCGAAGATGGTGCCGCCGGTGTTGGTATTCCGCTCGTACGCCGGGAAATCGCTGTTCGACAAGAAGAGCTGAATCCGATGGCCCGGCTTGAACTGGTACGCGATCGATTTCACGTTCACTTCCACCGGATAGATCTTGCCCGGCTCCATCAGCTTGCTCCGGGCGATGCCGTCGCGGTAGCGGACCCGCAATATTCCATTGACCACGTTCCAGGCTTTGCCGGTCTCGTCCACGTCGAGGAGCTTGGCGGCGATGTCCGTGTCTTTCGCGTCGGACGAGAAGTAGAGACGAGCCCGCACCGGCCCGACGATAGTTAGGCTCTCCTTCAAGACCGGCGTCGAATAGACCAGAAGATCCCGCCGGGACCCAAGATCGGACTGATCGAAGACGCCCGGTTGGTCCTTCGGGTTTCCGGTGCAGCAGATCGTCCCGCCGCGCGAAGGGAACGGATCCGCCGGGTCGTAGGTGACCGTGTCCAGCCCGTGGCGGGCTGGGCGAGCCCGCGTGAGCGCCCCGTCTCCGGCCGCCGTGTTCGCGCCCTTCTCGCTCGTGAGGTAGTAGGAGACCGGCGTCATACCCGGAACCGGCCAGCTCGGAGCCGAGCGCCATTCGTTCTTGCCCATCAGGTAGTACTGAACCTTGGGCATCCGGGTGATCGCCGCGCGGTCGCCCTTGAGCCAGTAGTCGAACCAGTCGCGGTAGATCCGATAGTAATCGAGCCGCGCATCACCGAAGTCCCGCTCGCCAACGACCGTATGCTCGCCCGCCGATTCGGAGCCGCAATGCGTGGTCGGAGAGATGATGACGAACTGGTTGTCGCGAGCCCGCGCGGAAACCGCGTTCCGGCGGAACAGGTTGAACAAATACAGCACCTGCTCGGCACCGTAGTCGAGCCACGAGTTCACGTGAATGGCAGGCACGTCGAACCGCGTCGTATCGGTCGCGTAGCCTTGTCTGGTCCAGTAAGGATCGCCGGGGCGGTGGGTCAGCTCGTCCTCGAAATCCGACCGCGGCCCGTTAACCCGCTTCACCATGTCAACCTCGGGAAGCGACTTGAGCACGACCGGAAAGTCGACGTTCTCGGGCGCGCGGGCATTCTTGTCTTTTGCCCCGGCGCCGAGGAACCAGCCGAAACCGGAGCTCAGACTGAACACGCCGCTCTCGTAGGTCCCGAAGCTCGCCCAGTATCCGCCACCTGAACCGAGCCCGCCCGCCGCGGCCTGGGGAATGGCGGCGAAGTGATTGGGATGGCGAGCTGCGGCCTCCAGAATCTGGACCTCGCCCAGATAGGAGCAGCCGTAGGTCCCGACTTTGCCGGTGGACCAAGGCTGCTTCGCGGCCCAATCGATGGTGTCGTAACCGTCGACCCGATCGTGGGACTGGACCTGATAGTCGCCCTCGGAGTGGTACTTCCCCCGCACATCCTGCGACACGACCACGTAACCTTGGCCGGCGAAAAACTCCGCCGGACCCGTAGAGCCGCGGTAGCTGTCCTTGTTGTACGGCGTTCGGAGCACGATGACCGGGAGCTTCCCGGGAAGGTCCTTGGGATGGTATACGTCGGTCGCCAGCCGGACGCCGTCCCGCATGGGGACCATCACGTTCTTCTCGATCTCGAACGCGTGCCTGGCGGCGGGTCGGGCGAACTTGTCGGGCTGTTGAGCCGCCAGCGGTGCGGCGGCGAGGGCCAAGCCCAGGGTGGCGAGCCGAGCGGTCACGCGGTCTCCCGAGGTGGGACGGCTAGCGGGGACGGGGAACTGGGGGCCGGGCCACTGGGGCAGGAGCGGGCCAATGACCCCTCGCACCAGTGCGGCTCCCAGCCTCCAACCCCAGAGCGCAGTCCCCCCACTTTGTATACCGGAGTGTATACGAGAGAGACTAGCCTCAAGGTTCGCAAAGGGCAAATGGCTCGGCTCAGTGCTGGGCCAGCTTCACTTTGACCCGGCGTTGCACCTCGGACTCGAGGTTTCCGGTGGAGCTGCACCCCATCCGGTCGCTCGCCGAGCCCGACATGTCCACCGCCTCGCCGGTCACGAACGTCGAGACCGAGGCCTTCGAGTCGGGCTCGGGTCTGACAGTCGAGATGACGGTCAGCACAACCCGCCAGCTGTCGGCGTTGGACCCGGTCATCCCGCTCCCGCAGTCGAGGAATCGAGACAGTGGAATCTTCCCGAGCTGCCGCATGCACTTGGCCCCGCGTACTCCCACACGATGCCCCTCCTTGTCGGGATCACTCACCGGAAGGGAGAGATCGGCATAGACCGCGATGAGGGCGTCGAACACCTGGTCCGGGGTACCGGAGACAGGCTCGACGGTTCCGACCGTGTCGAGCCGCTGCTTGAAGCGAGAATCGGTGGCCAGGATCTGCCGCTCCGAAGGAAGGGGTCCGATCACCTTGGTGCCGGGGTTGCAATCGACCGCGAGGAGAGCCAAGAGCGTGAGTATCATGCGGACTCCATGACGTGAGAGGCAGCTGGCTGCAGCCGGGCGCCATCTCGCCCCCGGAGCAGGTCGTTGGTGATCGTGTATAGTAGCGGGGAATCTACGGACGGAAGGATCCCGGAGTGACAACATGTTCGAGACTGTGCTCGTCATAGCCGTGTTCGTGACGGCCGGCCAAGGCGACGGAACGGCGATCCGGGCTGCCCGAGATCGCTTCAACGCCGCGATCGCTCGCCATGATCTCGAAGCCCTGGGGGCGGACTGGTCGCCGTCGATCTCAGTGGTGACGTCGCGGGGGGTGACGGTCCAGGGCCGGGCCGCCTATCTCGAGCTGTTCACCAATCAGTTCCGCTCCCGCTCCGACCTGATCTTCCGCCGTGACCCGGGCAAGATCACGGTTCAGACACCCTGGGGCATGGCGGGAGAATCGGGATCGTGGCAGGGCCGGTGGACTGATCCGGACGGCCCGGTTCGCGTGGAAGGGACCTACCTCGCCCAGTGGAGGAAGGCCGCGGGCACCTGGAAGCTGACCGCCGAGCTCTTCGTTCAGACCAAGTGCGAGGGCGGCGCTTTTTGCAAGCATCCGCCCCAGCCGTGAGGTAGCCTACGGCGCCGCTCGGCGTTCGACCTCCGCGTGCAGCTTGGCCTCGAGCCCTCCGTTCGTGTAGCAGAGCACGCGCTGGCTCGAGCCGCTCAGCGGGTTGTTTGCCTCGGCGATGAGCGCGGTCCACAGCCTCGAGGAACGGCGGCCGTCCCCGGCGAAGCTCGTCAGCAGGGTCATCCGGACTTCGTACGTCGAGGCGTTAGGCGTGCCGACCCGGCTCGCGCCGCAGTCCATGTACTGGGCCATATCGATGCCCTTGAGACGCCCCTGAACGCGAACCTTGCGAGCCCCGACCCGGCTGCCGGCCCCGTCCACCTCAACCGGCGCGAGCCCAAGGGCGGTATACGCTTCGGGCAGGACGGCCCACACTTTGACCGGGTCGAGGGGAAGCACAACGGGAATCCCGGTCGTATCGAGGCGCTGCCGGAGGATTTCGTCGCGGTCGCGACCGATGTCGCGCTCCTGCGGGAGAGCGGCCGTGTTCGCGGCGCATCCCCCGAGGCAAGCGGCCAGGAACAGAGCGGTCAGCGGCTGTCTGATCGAGAGCTCTCTTGGAACATCTCTCGCGAGAGTGTAGCCGGACGCGCGCGTCCTCGCTACCGGCTGCGTTGCGGCGGCGCTACTCTTGATCGATGATCAGACAATCGCTCGTACTCACCGCTTTCGTCGCCCTTGCCGGTCTCGCGCCGGCGGCCGGGCAGCAGCCGTCGCTCGGACCCATCGCTCGCCAGTACGAAACGACGGCGAACCGGATCATCGACGCCGCCCTGGCCGACAGCTCGGCCTGGAACAAGCTCGCCGAGATGACCGATCGTTTCGGGAACCGGATCAGTGGATCGGCCGCGCTCGAACGCACCATCGACTGGATCATCGAGCGGATGAAGCGGGAAGGCCTCGACAACGTCCGGGGCGAGCCGGTGATGGTGCCGCACTGGGTGCGAGGCCGTGAGTCGGCCGAGCTGGTGGAGCCGCGCGCGGCGAAGCTCCCGATGCTCGGCCTCGGCGGGAGCGTCGGCACGCCGGCCGGTGGGATTACCGCGGAAGTGCTCGTCGTGTCGAGCTTCGACGATCTCAGGGCCCACGCGGCGGAGGCGCGGGGCAAGATCGTGCTGTTCGACGTGCCGTTCACCACCTATGGCCAGACCGTCCAATACCGCGGCACCGGCGGCATCGAGGCATCGAAGCTCGGGGCCGTCGCAAGCATGATTCGTTCGGTTGGACCGTTCGGGATGCGAACCCCCCACACAGGCGCACTCCGGTACGATTCGACCGTCACGAAGATCCCCGCGTTCGCGATCCCGATGGAAGACGCCGCGATGCTCCATCGGTTTCAGAATCGGGGGGAGAAGATCGTCGTGAAAGTCGAGATGGAGGCGGAGACGCTGCCGGACTCGCCCTCGCGGAACGTCATGGGAGAGATCGTGGGCCGGGAGAAACCGGACGAGGTGGTCGTCTTCGGCGGGCATATCGACTCGTGGGACGTAGGCAGCGGAGCGATGGACGACGGTGGTGGCGTGGTCATTGCCTGGGAGGCGATCCGGTTGCTTCGCAAGCTCGGCCTAACGCCCCGGCGCACCATCCGCGCGGTCGGCTGGACCAACGAGGAAAACGGCGGCCGCGGCGGGCAGGCGTACGCTCAGGCCCACCGAGACGAGCTCGACCGGCACGTGCTCGCGATCGAATCGGACGGGGGCGTGTTTCGCCCGATCGGGTTCGGCTTCACCGGCTCAGCGGCGGCCCGCGCGATCGTCCGCCAGATCGCTGGGTTGCTGAAACGAATCGGAGCCGACTCGATCGGACCGGTCGGCGGCGGCGCCGATATCGGCCCTATGCTGGCGTCCGGAGTTCCGCTCATGGGCCACGAGGTGGACGGCACCCGATACTTCTGGTACCACCACACCGACGCGGACAACGTCGACAAGCTCGACCCGCGCGAAGTGGCGATGAACGTCGCCGCGATGGCGGTGATGGCCTATATCGTGGCAGACCTGCCCGAGCGGCTGCCGAGGTAAGGCGGCAGGCGGCAGGGCGGAGGGCTCGCTCGATGCAAGGGATCCTGCTCTAGAGCGGAGCAAACCTGCCGTCTTGCCGCCTACTGCGTGGCCAACGCTCCCAACTTCTGGTCGATCTCGGCTCGGTCGAGCCACCGGCCGGCCAGCATGACGCCCGACTGATCCCAGACGGCCTTGATATCGGTGAGCGGGTTACGGTCGAGCAGCACGAGGTCGGCTCGCTTCCCGGCCTCGATGGTGCCGCCGTCCTTGAGCGTGCCGAAAAAGTCGGCCACGTTCTTCGTTCCGATCTCGAGCGCCTGGTAGGGCGTGAGCCCCGCCGCGACGAGCAGCTCGAGCTCACGCCGAGCCGAAAAGCCGGGAACGTTCCACACCTGCGGAGCGTCCGAGCCCAGGATGAACTTGACGTCGGCGTCGTAGAGCCCTTTGATCAGTCTCCGGCGGGCGGCGACGAACTTGGCTCGCACGGCGGGGACGAGCTGCGAGCGCATGCTGACGGTCTGCTTCGCCCAGGTGTCCAACCCCTCCGTCGGCCAGTACTTCATCTCCGGCCAAGCCATCAACTGCTCGGCCGTGAGATCACTGCCGAGGCTCTCCATCAGGGTTTCGGTCGGCACGATCCAGACGCCGTTCGCTTTGGCGGCCTGTGCCAGCGCCGGGAGCTTCGAGAAGTCCGCCTTGTCGACCAGCCCCGAGCCGAAGAACCCATCCTCCTCCAACGTGAACGGGCCCATGCCGGCGAGGCCTTCGAGGAACCCATCCACGTGATCGATGCTCCAGTAACGCGCCGCAATGGCCCGCCTAACGCCGACATCGAGCGGAACGTGACCCGCAAAGCGGATATGTAACCGCTGGGCGGTCGCCGCCAGGCTGTCGAAGACCTCGCGCTTGATGCCGGGATGGATCTTCATGAGATCGTAGCCGGCGGCCTTCTGCTCGGTGACCGCCTTAATCGCCGCCGCGACGGTCGGAACCGAAGTCCCGTTGAGCGACGGGCCGGTGGTGTAGATCCGCGGGCTCAGGATCTCGCCCCGATTTGCCTTGTCGCGGAGCGGCAGATGCTGCGGCGCGCCCAACATGCCGCGGACCGTGGTGACGCCAGTGAGGGCGAAGAGCGAGAGAATCCGGTCGTTGAGCGCCGTCTGGTCCGGTCGGGGATCGATATGCGCGTGCATCTCACCGAGGCCGGGAATCAGGTATTTCCCGGCCCCATCGATCCGGGTCGCCGAACCGGGCACCTTGACCGAAGCGGTCGGACCGACCGCCACGATCCGGCCCGCTCGAACCAGCACGGTCTGATGCTCGAGGACCCGGTCGCGATCCATCGGGACCACGTTCACATCGACAAACGCGAACTCACCGCGCGGTTGCTGCGGGGGCCGAGCCGGCCCCGCACCGACGAGACCGAGCATGGCACAAGCGAGCACGAGCATCTTCATATCACCGTCCATGGTGCGAGGTTGATTCCATCCGAGTCGGGAGCGTCGCCGATTCC
>JBDTOH010000096.1:0-13042 GCA_039933355.1 Gemmatimonadota bacterium
CGGCGCCGGCACCGCGCCGAAGCTCGCCTTGAAGTCGCCCCGGCCCGGCGAGTTCATCCCGACGACATCCAACGCTTGGAGCCCGCGCTCGCAGCCCCGCCGCGCGCCTTCGAGCAGCAGCAATGTCGACGTCCCCGCGTTCCGGTGCTCCGGCGCGTTCGCGGCGACCAAGTAATAGGTCGTTCGGTGGTCGGACAGGAACACGGCAGCCGATGCGACCTGGCCCGAGCCGTCTCGTGCAACGATCATCTCACCGAGCCCGGACTTGAGCGCCGCGCTCACGATGGCGCGGAGCAACGCCGCCTCTTCTGCCGGTCGCTCGATGCCCTGCCGAGCGAAGGTCCGGGCGTGGAGGTCGTCGAGCAGGTCGAGATCGTCGCTCGGCGCCGTCTCGAAGCGCTCCTTGGCCTTCCTGTACTCCTGCCGCCTAACGCTTCTCACGCCGGCCAGCACCGCGTCGAAACCGCCGGGCTCCCCGAGAGGGACCAGGCCGGTGTATCTGAGGTCGAGAGCGAACCGGCCCAGGGCGGCGGTGTGGTAGTGAAACCATGAGAACGGGCGGAGGTCGGGAAAGCTCGGATGGAGACAGAGTGAGATCCGTCCCTCGGGCTCGAGGCCGGCGAGCAGCTCGGTGATCGCCTGAAGGACCGCGGGAACGCTGCGGTGGGCCGGTCCCTCCGTGATCGACCTCGCGAGCAGAATCCCTTGGTACATCGTGAACGGATGCGGCGCGCTCAGCACTTCACCGCGGGTGCCTCGGAGCACGACCGCAGCGGCGACCGGGACGCCTGCCCGCTCCACGTGGCGCACTTCCCATCGAACCGGCAGCGCGTCGAGAAAGGCCGGATGGCAGAATACCGTGGACTGCGGCGACTGCTCGACGAAACGAGCCCACGGCTCTCGTTCGAGACCTCTTTGAAGGTCGATGCCGGTCATGGATACACGAACATCGCGACGTCGCAGCGCTCGTAGTGGTGTTGAACGACCACTTTGCGGCTGAGGCGGCGAATGCAGAAGTCGAATACCCGCGCCGGGTCGTGATACGCCATCTCGGCGTCGCGGAAATTGACGTAGGTCGAGAGGAAGTTGAACGCGAGCCCCTTCCCCGCCAGAGCGAACGCTCGCTCGATCAGCCGCTCCAGAAACTCGGTTGCGTCAGGCAGCGCGTTGTTGAACACGACCGACATCAGCACGTAGTCGAACCGGTCGGTGATCGTCTCAGCAAGGACGTCCACCGCCCGGAACCGGATACCCGGATACTTCGCAGCCGCATGCGCCGTCATCTCAGGTACGAGGTCGATCCCTTCATAGACCACACCCGGACAACGCTCCAGCAAGAGCGGGTACATGTCGCCGAGGCCGCAACCCAAGTCGAGCACGCGAGCGTTCGTCAGGTCTCCGATCTCGAACACCTTCTCGAACCGAAACCGCTGGCCGGCCCGGCTCATCTGCGTCGCGAGCTCGTGGTCGCCGTGGGCGAGAAACCGGGCCTGGTAGTGGTCGCGCAGGCTCGCGACCGGCTCCGCCTCCGTCTTGGTCATCGCGCGGCCGCTCCGACCGACGCGAGCACCTTGTCGAATGCCGTCACCACATCGTCGAGGTCCTTCGTGGAAACGCCGGCGTAGCAGAGCGAGAGATACAGCAGCTCGGCCTCGTGCATCCGCTCGGCGACCGGACAGAGGCCCGGGCCGTAGCGCTGAGCTTCGCCGGCCTCCGTCGTGAACGGAAAACCGCCCTGGCCATATGCGATCCGGCGCTGATACATCGGTTGCCGGTAGAGCGGCTCGACGTAGCCCTCGCTGATGGGAATCCCCTCGGCCCGGACCGCGTCCGCGAAACGGGTCCGCGTCATCCCGGCCGCCTCCGCGTCGAACTTGACGGCGTACACGTAGAAGCCGGACCGCACGTTAGGCCGGGTGAGCGGCGGGGTGATCCCCGGCATGCCCTGCAGTCGTTCGGTCAGGTAGCCCGCAGCCTCGACGCGGGGCCGGACCAGACCGTCCAGCTTCTTGAGTTGCTCGTTCGCGATCGCCGCTTCGATTTCGGTCATCCGGTAGTTGAAACCGACCAGATTGACGAGGTCGCGCTCACCTTTTGCCTTCACGACCGCTTCACCGTGGTTCCGGATCAACTGGAGCCGCTCCGCGAGCTTCGGATCGTTGGTGACAACGATGCCGCCCTCACCGCTGTGAATGGTCTTGTGGTAGTTGAGGCTGTACACGCCCATATGGCCGAGCGTCCCGGCCCATCGACCGCGATACGAGGCACCCGGAGCTTGGGCGGCGTCTTCGATCAGGACGATTCCGTGCGGCAGAGCGATCTCCCTGAGCTCGTCCCACGGAGCGGGATGGCCAAAGAGGTCGACGCCGATGATCGCCTTCGTGCGCGCACTGATCCGCTCCGCGACCGACTCTGGATCGAGGCAGAACGTGTCCGGATCGATATCCGCGAAGACCGGGACGGCGCCATAGACGAGCGCGGCAGCGGCGGACGCGCTCATCGTGTAGGGCGATACGATCACCTCGTCGCCCGGTCCCACGCCCGCCGCCCCGACGGCGGCGTAGAGGCCGGATGTGGCCGAGTTCATCGAGACGGCATGGGAGACGCCGAAGTGGGCTTCCCAGTTGCGCTCGAGCTCCTGAACGCGCGGACCGCCGAAGAAGTCCGGTCCCCAGACGCCGACGAACTGAGAGAGGACACCGCTCTCTAGTACGGCGAGGACCGCACGCTTCTCCTCGTCGCCGATCGTGTTGTATTTCGGAAACGGCGTCTCCCGAACGGGACGACCGCCGTCAATGGCCAATGCACTCATCCGGGAACCTCCGCATAACGTCCTGCCGCCATCGTTCGCACGAGGGCGACGACTCGGGCAGTCGCTCCACCGGCGAGGCGCTCGAGCGCCTCGCGTGCGCCGGTCGCCCTCGGCACCGTGCCGGCCAGTGTCTTTCGCATCATTTCGCCGACGGCGGTCCGGTCGTACACCGGCGTCGAGAGCCCCATCCGGTTGGACGGGAGCAGGTCGTTGTCCTGCCGGCCCGGCTGCACGCTCACCGTCGGCCGTCCGATCAGGGCGGCTTGCAGCAGCACCGCGCTGTTCATCCCGACCACGAGATCCGCGGCAAGGATCCAATCGAGCGAATCGCCGCCGCTCGCGTCGATGATCGTGTGCGAGTAGTCGGTCGGCTCTTCTCGAGGATGGCGCCGCACGGCAAAGACGGTCCGGCCGCCGGCCGGCGGCATCAGCGACGGCACCGCAGCCGAGACGAGGTCGAGAACATCGTGCTCGGTATAGCCGAGCGCCGAGCCATACAACGCCTCGAGAGGCTGCGACACGAAGAGCACGAGCCGGTCGTTCGCCCCGATTTTATAGCGGTCGCGGATCCGCTCGCCGCGGATGCGATCGGTGATCGTGAGCAGATGCTCGTAGTGCGGCGCTCCGGTGACGACCAGCCGATCGGCCGGAAGACCGTCCGCGATGGCTTCCTCGCGGGCCTGCTCGTCCATGACGGCGATGGTATCGGTGAGATTGGACAGCGCGCCGGTTTCGTCGGCGAACCGGGCCCGATAGTTCGACCAGTAGTCGAGCACCGTGAGCGTCGGACAGCCAACGCTCCGCGCCGCCGTCACGAAGGCGGGCTCGATCCGCGCCCGTCCCCATGACGTGCCAACGAGGAGTAGGTCCGGCTGCGACTCCTCGATCCAGGCCTGCGCAACGAAGCGTGGAAGGGCGCCGTCGACCGCGGTCGCCGCGACTTTGGCGCGGCGGAGGCTCAGTGCGGCGAACGGCCCGGCAACGACCTGGACATCGGTGTTCGGAGAGGCCGCGAGCGCCGCCAGCACCGGCGCGATCGCATCGGTGCCGCCGGCGTCGCCTGCAACGCTAAGTATGCGCAGCATCGATAACCCCGATCCCCGCCTCGAGCCCGCGCGCACCCGCGAGCGCCTGGTCAGCGAGCAGAAGCGCTCGGATCGCATCGTCCGCGGTACAGGCCGGCGGGCGGCCCGTTTCCACGCACTCGAGTAGATCGCTCACGGCGTGCATCAGCAGGTCGGCAAGCCCGCCGCTCGGCCCTCGGGCTGGCATCAGCTCCTTGAACCCGGGGAATCGCGAGCTCGGGCCGACGGTCGTGATATCGAACCGGTCGCCGGACTCGACCAGCCTGACCCGCCCGGCCGTCGCGACGATGTCCATCTCGAACAGCGTGTAGGTCGCGCGCGCGAGCCCAGTCAGGCGCCCGCGACCGCCGTCCTCGAAGTCCACGCTCACGTCGATGGTCGGGTCGTCGCCCCACAGGTCGACGTCACCGCTTCCCCGAACCGCGGCGATCTCGCCGCACAGCATCCGGGCCAGATCGAGCCAGTGGGTCCCGTTATGCTTGACGCCGCGCACGTAGTAGCCCTGGACCGCCTCGATCCGCCCGATCCCGCCGGTCATGAGCCATTGGCGGAGCTGTTGATGGCTGGGCGCGTACCGGCGGACATAGTTTACCGCGAGAACAACCCCGCGCTCCGCCGCCCGACGCGCGACCGACTCCGCCTCCGCGACGACGAGCGCAAGCGGCTTCTCCGCGAGAATGGCTCGAACCGACCGCGCACCGAGAATCGTGTGCAGCAATCGGCTGTGGGTCGCGTCGGGGGTGCAGAGACTGACCACCTCCGGCCGGGCTTCTTCCAGGAGCGCCTCGAGCGAGGAGAATCCCCGGTCGACCTCCCAGTCCGCTTGCGCGGCCCGGAGCCGATCGGGGTCGTCGTCGCAGAGGCCCACCAGCGTCGTCCCCGGGTGACGGCGATACGCGGCCGCGTGGGACTGAACGCCTAACGTGAGGCCGGACCGGCCCGCGCCGATAAAACCGCATCCGACGACGGCCGCCCGGAGAGTCACCGGGCGCCCTCGCGCTCGAGCAGCATGACCTGATCGACCAGACCGGGCCCTCCGTACTCCGGAGCATAGGCATAGAGCTTGACCGCAACCGCCCGAAGATCGGCGAACTGGTCCAGGTACGCCTGGCCGAAGTTGCGCTTCCAGAGCAGCCCGTCCCGGTCGTGGTAGCGGATCTCGGTCGGCCGTTCGGCGTAGTATTCGTGGCACAGCACGAAGCGCCGGGAGACTCGGTGGATCTCGGCGAGCGCGCGGGGGAGATCCTTCGGGTTGATATGGATCAGGACGCCGTGCGTCATCACCAGATCGAAGCTCCGATCCTCGAACGGGAGCGCGAAAGCGGTCCCATCGTGGAAGGTCATGTTAGGCGACAGCTCACGCGCCTGCTTCACCGCGTACGGCTGCGGCTCGAGCCCGTGGAACTCGAGGCCTGGATTGACCCGCTCGAGGAGCCGGAGCTGGAGGCCGATGTTGCAGCCGACCTCGAGGACCCGCCCCGCCGGCAGTCGGGCAGCGCCCACGAGCTCGCGGTAGATCACCGTCTTCGCCACGCCGAATTGCGCCGCGAACGCCTGGTCCATGTCCTCCACCGACAGGGTGTTGCGGTCGGTGTAGGCCCGGCCGAACTCTGAGGTCCAAACCTGAAGCTCCGGTGTCGTCATGCGCGTGTCCTTACCGCGCGGCCTTCTGCCGCACATGTTGATTGATATGAGCGAGCTCCGGCCGCCGGCCAAACAGCTCCACAATGTCGCGAAGCTCGAACGCCGGATTCCCGGGATAGAGCTCGGCGTAGATCGTCTCGACCAACCCGAAGTCCTCGGGCGTGTCCACCGTGAGGCGCCAGGCGCCGACTTCGTCCGGCAGCCCGCTCGCCAGCGTCAGCAGCCGGTAGCGAGCCGGATGCTCGTAGATGTAGAGCGAGACGTGCTCACGATCCGCCGGGTCTTTGGTGAGCGCCGCGACTTCTTCGAGCACGCGGAACGGGAACACCTGGGCATCGAGCCCACGCGGGTAGGTCGGCGCGAGCACATTGGCGCAGTAGTCCACCTGGTTCGCGTGGAACGTTGCGATCAGCTGATCGATGACGCCGGGATCGATCAGCGGGCAGTCGCCTGTGGTCTCGACGATCAGCTCGGCACCGACCGACCGCGCAGCTCCGAGCACCCGACCCAGCACGTCGTCCTCGCTCCCGCGAAAGCACGGAACGCCGAGCCCGGCCGCGACCGCGGCGATCGGATCGTCCGCCATATGATCGGTGGTGGCGACCACGATTCCGTCCGACCGGCGCGAGCGACGGAGCCGCTCGATCATCCGAGCCAGCATGGGCTCGCCTAACAACGGCTTCAGGACTTTGCCCGGCAGCCGGGTCGAGCGCATCCGGGCTTCGATCGTAATGATGGTTCTCATGAGCCGTCCCCGTTCGCCGCGCCCACGAGCTCCCAGGTCACCGGCGTCCCCATGACGGCGGCGTGGGTCGCGCGGCGGCCGTAGACCAGCGGCGCGTACCGGGGCGCGAGGCCGTGACCGGGGCGCACCGATCGGACGTTCCGGCCGGTCAGCACCTCTCCTTCCGCGACGTCGGTCGTGACATAGAGCGAGCGGCGGAACACGACGCTGCCTTCCTCGGCCGCGCCGGCACCGAACGATGGCCTACCCGCCATTGCTTCGGCCCGCCGGACGTCGCGGACGAGCGCCGCGAACTCTTCCGGCTCCAGCGAGAAGTGGCTGTCGACGCCGCCATCGGACCGTGACAGCGTAAAGTGCTTCTCGATCATCACCGCGCCGAGCGTCACCGCGACGATCGGCGCGACGGCACCGAGCGAATGGTCGGAGAGCCCGACCGGACATCCGAGCGCGTCGCTCAAGACCCCGATCGAGCAGAGGTTCATGCTGGCGTCGGGCGCCGGGTAGCTGCTCGTACAGCGGAGCGCGATGATGTCGTTGGCGCCGTGCCGGCGGAGGACCTCCATTGCGTGGGCGATCTCCTCCAGCGTGGCCATGCCGGTCGACAGAATGACCGGCTTGCGGGTTGCAGCGACCCGTTCGAGGAGCAGATCGTCGACCAGCTCGAACGAAGCGATCTTGTATGCCGGCGTACCTAACGACTCGAGCAGGGCCACCGCGGTCTCGTCGAACGGGGTCGAGAACACCACCAGCCCCGCCTTCCGGGCCTCCTCGAACAGCGCCGCGTGCCACTCCCAGGGCGTGTGAGCCTCGGCATAGAGGTCGTAGAGGGTTCGTCCGGCCCACGGTCCGTTCCCGCCGACGACGAAATCGGGCCGATCAGAGAGCAGCGTGATCGTATCCGGCCGATAGGTCTGGAGCTTGATCGCGTCCGCGCCTGCGAGCGCCGCCGCCCGGACGGTCTCGAGCGCCCGCTCGAGGCTCCCGTTGTGGTTCGCCGACAGCTCCGCCACGATGAAGCAGGGAGCGCCGGCGCCGACCTCGCACGAGCCGATCCGGATGGTCACCGCACGCCTCCGGGCCGCCGAGCGAACCTGATGGTGTCCCCGGCAACCGACTCGTCCCACCCGAGGCGCCGGAAGAGGTGGAGCGACTTCGGGTTGTCGTCGATCACCTTGGCGAAGAGCATGAGATCGGGACGGTCCGCGATCGCGGCGCGCACGCCTAACGACAGCATCGCCCCGCCGAGACCGCGGCCACGGGCCTCCGGCGCGATCACATAGCTCACCCACGCGCTGCTCCACCGGTCGCTGGTCTGGATCCGCACCCATCCGACCGGGCATCCGTCCGCCTCTTCGGCGACGAGGGCGCGGATCTGTTCGTCGTGGAGAACCCGATCGAGCCACCCGACGTGCTCGGACCACGGAATCAGCGGCCGGTTGTGCGAGGCTCGCCGGGTCTCCGGGTCGTTGGCCCAGACCCAGAACGCGTACGCGTCGGGCGGTCCCGCCGGCCTCAGGGTGAGCGTCACGGTCGAGGTCATAGCAGAGCTGCCAATCGCTCGACAACCCGGCCCGATCCGTCCGTTAGGCGGGGCAGCGGGTTCGCCGCCGGAAGCAAGACCCTGATCTGCTGGGCCAGGTACTCGGAGTCGCCCAGGGCCGCGTTCACAGCCGGGACGCCGAGATCGCGGGTCCAGGTATAGACGAGACTCTGATTCGGGGCCGTCTGAAGCAGGACAACCGGGATACCAACGGCCGCCGCCTCCCACGCGGTCGTCCCGGCTGCCGTCACCAGGCGGGCCGCGGTCGCTGCTTCCGACCAGAAGGCGTCGGGGGCGATCCGGCGCCATCCCTCGGGCGCCCGGGCGAGGGTCGTCGCGAAGCTCCCGGCATGGTCCAACCTGCTCAACGCTTGGAGCGCGTCGACCACGTCGGGGTTGGGCGTCCCGCCACCTAACGACACCATGGTCTCATCGTGCCCGTTCCGGCGCCACTGGGGAAGGGTTGACCGGAGCGGCACGTGCTGCGGGCCCTCGAGCACGGCCCCCGAGAAGTGAGGATAGAGATGCTTGCCCGGATACGGATTCGGATTCCACACGACGTCGTAGCCGGCCGGCACCGGGAGGCCCACATCGTCCACCAGAACCCGGAGCCGCGGCGCCGCCTCCGCGCCGAGCTGAGCGCGGGTCGGCTCGTGGTACGTGTCGACCACCAGCACGTCCGCCTTGCCGACGCCATCGAGCGGCCACGGCTCGACGCCGATCCCGTCGATCCGGTCCTGGACAAACCGCTGCGTGATCTCGCCCGCGAGCCCGACCCGGCCACCCGCTGCCCGCCACGATTCGGCGAGCGCGGCGAGCCGCATGACGTGCCCCGCTCCGACCGCAGCCGTCGAGTCGGCGCGGAGCACCAGAACCCGATCCGTGAGACTCATGCGGGTGCCCCCTCGAGCGACTCCGCCAGCGCGGCAGCCACCCGGGTTACGTCGGCCGGCGTCATCGCGGGAAAGAGCGGGAGCGTGATCGCGCCGGCGTAGTAGCGCTCGGCGTTCGGCAACTCGGCCGGGCCGGACCACCCGCGGGCCTGGTAGTACGGCTGCCGGTGGACCGGGATGTAATGCACGTTGACGCCGATGCCGCGCTCGCGCATCGACTCGAAGACCGCGCGGCGCGCCCCGCCGGGAACCTGAACCACGTACAGATGGAACGAACCGGTCGACCACTCAGGCCGGGCCAGCGGCGTCACACCCTCGATCCCGCGGAGCGCGTCGTCATAGCGGGCCGCGACCGCTCGCCGCCGGGCGACGAAATCGTCGAGCCGGGCGAGTTGCGACGTACCTAACGCGCACTGGATATCGGTGAGGCGGTAGTTGAAGCCGAGCTCCACCTGCTCGTAGTACCAGGGACCTTCGTCGCGGCTGAGCTCGGCCGGGTCGCGGGTGATCCCATGACTCCGGAACCGGCGCATCGCATGCGCGAGGGATGCATCGTTGGTCGTGACCGCTCCGCCCTCGCCGGTGGTGATGTGCTTGACCGGATGAAAGCTCAAGCAGCACATCGCGCTGTGACGGCAGGCGCCGACCTGATGGGTCGCGCCGTCGCGGGTTCGGTACGTCGCGCCGAGCGCGTGGGCCGCGTCCTCGACCACGATCCAGCCCCGCTCCGCTGCTAACCGCGACAAGCGCTCGAGGTCGGCCACTTCGCCGGTCAAATGCACGGGCGCGATGACCGCGATGCCGCCGCCGGCCCGGGCCGCGGCCGCCGGATCGAGCAACGCCGTGTCCGGACTGACGTCGGCGAACGCGACGTCGCCGCCCAAGTAGACAGCCGCGTTGGCGGTCGCGACAAAGGTGATCGGGCTCGTGAGCACGCGCTTGCCGGGGCCGATGCCGGCCGCGGCATAGGCCCCGTGGAGAGCGGCCGTCCCGCTGTTGAACGCGACCGCGAAGCGCGCACCGACGGAAGCGGCCAAGCGATCCTCGAACTCGGCGACGCCGGGTCCCTGGGTGAGGAAGGGGGCCCGCAACGCCCGGCTCACCGCCGCGACATCGGCGTCGGAGATCTCCTGGCGGCCGTAGGGCAGCATGCTCAATTCAACCCCAGCGTGCCGAGCAGCTCACGGACTTCCTGCACATTGAGCTTGTGAGGATTGTTGTCACTCCGATACGAGAAGCCGTCCGCCACCGGCGTACCGGCGTGGAGTAGAGACTCGTCCCACCAAGCCGACTGAGGCTGGAGGACGTAGTAGGAGCCCATGTCGCGGGTTCGCCGGGAGTCGTCCTCGCTGATCATCAGCTCGTGGAGCTTCTCGCCCGGCCGGATCCCGACGATCTTGATCTCGCATTCGGGGGCGAGCGCTTCGACCAGCGTCATGATGTCCGTGGACGGGATCTTCGGCACGAACAGCTCGCCCCCGTGCATCCGCTTGAGACCGTCGAGAACGAACTCGACTCCCTGATCGAGGGTGATCCAGAACCGGGTCATCCGCGGGTCGGTGATCGGCAAGAAGCCGTTAACCCGCGCGTTTCGGAAGAACGGCACCACCGAGCCGCGGCTCCCGACCACGTTGCCGTAGCGGACGACGCTCATCATCGTCCCCCGGCCGCCCGAGTAGGCGTTGCCCGCCACGAACAGCTTGTCGGAGCAGAGCTTGGTCGCGCCGTACAGATTGATCGGATTGGCCGCCTTGTCGGTCGAGAGCGCCATCACCTTCTCGACGCCGCAGTTGATCGCGGCCTCGACGACGTTCTGCGCGCCGAGCACGTTGGTCTTGATGCACTCGAACGGATTGTATTCGGCGGCGGGCACCTGTTTGAGCGCGGCCGCGTGCACGATGACCTGGACGTCGTTGCAGGCGCGTTCGAGCCGGGCAAGGTCGCGGACGTCACCGAGGAAGAACCGAAGCCGCTTGTCCTTCATCTGCTCGGCCATCTCGGACTGCTTGAGCTCGTCGCGGCTGTAGATGATGACGCGCCGCGGATCGTGCCGCTCGAGCACGGTTTTGGCGAAGGCGCGGCCGAACGATCCGGTCCCGCCCGTGATGAGAATCGACTGACCTTCGAGGAACATAGGCTCAACCTGTAACGGTTCGACTGCGGTTTACCTGCTCGAGACCCGCTCGGGTCTTCAGCTCGGCGGCGACCCCGGCGAACAGCCCGGACCAGGTCCCGCCCCATGCGTTGCGCGAAAACACTCGGACCGCCGGAAGCCACGGACTCCGGACCTCCCCATGACCGGTCCAGTCATTGCCGGAATCCAGCTCCCACGTTTCGGTCCCGACGAAGCCCGCGATCGAGCTCACCGCCGTGGGGGCCGTGATGACCAGATCGAGCTGGTCCACGAGCGCCGCGACCGACTCGAGATCGTCGCGGAGATCGCTCTCGACCCAACGGTTGATCACGATGCCCGCGGCCGCTTCGATCTCACGGATCTCGGCCTCGCAGTCGTCGTACTGGAGATTGATCCAGGTCACGCCCTGAACCGCGAAGAGCGGACCCCATTCGGCCAGCGCGGCGTAGAATCGGAGCCGATCCGCGGTGCGATGACCGCTCCGCCACGAGATCCCGACCTTGAGGCCGTCCGGAAGGGGCGCCAGCCGCTCCATCCACGTGACCCGGCGAATTCGTTCCGGCGTGCCGAAGATCCGGGTCGAGGGGAAGTCGCCCCTGGTGTGGCGGAGATAGCGCGGGAGGCTGCCTAACGGCAGATGATAGTCGTAGCGTTCACCGGCTCGGTCGCCGGGCCGGCCGTCGGGAACGACGGAGGCCGATGGGAAGGCACGGGCCAGCATCGTCACGAGCCGCGGATCGACGCTCAAGGTCACGTCGGCTCCCTGGCCGACCAAGTCCGGAATCAGCGTCGCGAACATGAGCTCGTCCCCGAGCCCTTGCTCCCGCCAGACCAGGAGGCGTTTGCCGCTCAGCGATTCTCCCTGCCACCGGGGCCACGCAAAGCCGCGAGTCGGGTCGAGCTCGAGGTAACGCCACCGCCAGTCGTACTCGGCCCATCCCTCGGACAACCGGCCGGCCGCGAGGAGTGCGAGCGAGAGATTCCAATGGGCGGGCGGCCAGTCGGGGCGCAGCGCGACGACCCGGTCCAGGGCAACGACTGCTTCGTTCGGGCGGCCGAGCTCGCGGAGCGTGTTGCCCAGATTCATCGCGACCTCGGGAGCGGCCGGCGCCAGCCGAGCCGCCTCGGAGTAGGCATCGACCGCACCGGTCAAGTCCCCCTGCTGCTTGAGGACGTTGCCGAGGCTGAAATGCGCCGCTGCCAGCTCCCGGTCGAGCTCGATCGCCCGGCGGTAGCTGACGGCCGCGGCGGTGAGATCACCTAACTGGTCCTGCGACACGCCGAGATTGAGCCAACCGTCTGGGGCCGCAGGCCGGAGCCGAGTCGCCTGGGCAAAGTGAACCACCGCCAGCGCGTGCTGCCCTTGCATGCGATAGAGCTGCGCAAGGTTGAAGTGCGCCGGAGCAAGACCCGGGTCGCGACGAATCGCGGCTCGATAGCCGACCATCGCCTCGGTCACCTTCCCCGCCTGCTGCGCGATGTGCCCGACCTCGAACGAGGCCAGTCCCGGGCTTGCCTTTGCGGTGGAGGTCATCCGGGCTCCGCTCGCCCGAGCAACGACGATCGAATGCCACCGGCAACCCGATCCATCACGGCGTCCCAGCTCTCCGGCAGGCGCCGCGGGACGACTTCCACTGTCGGGAACCACGGGCTCGCCCGCTCGCCGCCGATCGTCCAATCGCTACCCGAATCGACTTGCCAGGTCCGCGCGCCGACCGCGCCGGCCAGCGAGCTGATCGCCGTCGGCGCGGTCACGATGCCGTCGAGCTCCGCGACGAGGGCTGCGACGCTTTCGAGATCGTTCTTGAGATCCTCGTCAGGCCAGCGGTGGATCCGGATCCCGGCGAGCTGCTCGAACGTGGCGAGCTCGTCGCCGCACTCGTCGTATTGGAGACAGATCCAGGTCACGCCGGGCACCGCGAGCAACCGGGCCCACGCCGTGAGCGGTGCGTAGTGGCGACGCCGGTCCGGCGTGAGCAGACCGCTTCGCCAGCAAAGGCCAATCGTCGGCTCCGGCCCGAGCGCATCGAGCCGTGCCCGCCACCGCGCCCTCCGGGCCGGATCGGGAACGAGATACGCACCGTTTGCCGGGAAATCGCTCCGCTTCCGCCGAAGCCACCGCGGCAACGAGCCTAACGGCGAATGCCAGTCCCAGCGGGCCTCGGTGCCCGGCTCCTCGCGCCGATCGG
>JBDTOH010000097.1:0-13019 GCA_039933355.1 Gemmatimonadota bacterium
CGCCGTTCGTTCGGCCTGGATCCTGCCATTCGTGAGCACGCAGCCGGCGACGCGGACCTTAGGTGGGCGCGCGAGAAGATCCCTGAAGTCAACGCGATGATCGCATCGTGAGCCGGTTCAGTCCGCGATGTCCGATCTCAGCTTGAATCGTTGGATCTTTCCTGTGGCCGTTTTGGGAAGCTCCGTTCGTTCCTCGATCCAGCGCGGATACTTCCACGGGCCGGCGATCGCTTTGACATGGCCCCTGAGCGCTTCCCCAAGACGCTCGCTGAGCTCGTGCCCGGGCTTGAGAACAACGAAGGCCTTCGGCTTGATGAGCCCGTCGAGGTCGGGATGTCCGACCACCGCCGCCTCGAGAATCGCCGGGTGCGAGATCAAGGCGGATTCGACCTCGAACGGCGAGCACCAGATCCCGCCGACCTTGAACATGTCGTCAGCGCGGCCGCAGTAGTGGAAATACCCCTCCTCGTCCATCCGGTACTTGTCGCCCGTCATGGTCCACTCGCCCACGAACGTCTTCCTGGTCCGCTCTCGCTGATTCCAGTAGCCCTCCGCGGCCGTCGGCCCTTTGACGGTGAGCTCGCCGATGTCTCCTGTCTTGGTTTCCGCGCCGGTCTCGTCGACGATCCGAGCCTCATACCCCGGCACCGGCTTGCCGCTCGAGCCGGGCCTCACGTCTCCCGGACGATTGGAGATGAAGATGTGGAGCATCTCCGTCGAGCCGATCCCGTCCAGGATGTCGTGGCCGACCGTCTCGCGCCACCGCTCCGCGATGTCCGGCGGAAGCGCCTCGCCCGCGGAGATGCAGGCCCGGAGCCGGGCGGAGCCGATGCCTTTCCCGAGGGCCGGGCTTGCGAGCAGAGCGGCGTAGAGCGTCGGCACGCCGCAGAAGATCGTCGGCTGGTGCGCCTCGATGGTCGCGATGACGCTGTCCGGCGTGGGCCGATCGGGCAGGAGCACGGTGGTCGCGCCGACCGACATCGGGAACGACATCGCATTGCCGAGCCCGTAGGCGAAGAAGAGCTTGGCGGCGGAGAAGATGACGTCGTCCGCTTCAATCCCGAGAATCCCCTGACCGTAGAGCGTCGCGGTGTCGCGCGGGCTCGAGTGCAGGTGACGGGCAGCTTTCGGCCGGCCGGTCGATCCCGACGTATACAGCCAGAACGCCGTTTCGTCCGGATGAGTCGGAGCGGGAATCGTCTCCGGATCCGCTGCGGCTTCGACCTCCGCCAGGTCGAGCGTTCCCGGCCGCGCCCGGCCACCGGCGACGATGAGGTGAACCGGCCGGGTTTCACGGATCTCGTCGAGCATTCGTGCTGCCCGGTCCATCAACCCGGCCGAGACGACGACCGCCACCGCCCGGCTGTCGTCGATCTGGTAGCGCCACTGATCCGTCGTGAGCAACGTGTTGAGCGGCACCGCCACTGCACCTGCTTTGACCGCCCCCCAGAAGGCAACCGGAAAATCGATCGTGTCGAGCAGAATCAGGACGACCCGCTGCTCTCGACCGACCCCGAGGCCCCGCAATCCGTTCGCGAACCGATCGGTCCGCTCTTTCAGCTCGGCGTAAGTCAGTCGGCCGCTTGGATCGATGAACGCGGTCCTCGAGCCGCGGCCCTCGTCAACGTTGCGATCGACGAGGTCGACGGCGGCGTTGTACCAGCTCGAGTCTGTTGTCTGCTGATGAGCGTTGTGGCCGGTCATGTCGGTCTCCTCCGGCGAATCTATTGCACTGAGAGGGCGCGCGGCTAGGTTCCCAGGCTCCATGGCACCGCCGCCGCTTCTCGAATTGGGTGGATCAGGTCCCCCGCTTCACATCGCCCCGGCCAACAGCTTTCCGCTCGCCACGTACGCCCCGGTGTTCGAGCCCCTCCTCGATCGCTTTCGCGTCGTCAGCGTGCCGCTCCGTGCCCTCTGGCCCAATGCTGGACCGCCGCCCGATGAGCCGGGGAGCTGGGCCGACCTCGGGCAGGATCTCGCCGAGGGGTTGGCCGTCCACGGTCTTACAGGGGTCGTGGCCGTGGGTCACTCGTTTGGGGCGGTAGCTTCTCTAGTGGCCGCGGCCCGAAGACCTGACCTGTTCCGGGGGCTCTGCCTGCTCGATCCCACGATGATCCTGCCGGAGCAGATCGAACGGATCTATCGTCCCGACGTCCACGGTGTGACCCAGCACCGCCTCGCTGTAAAAGCGCGAGAACGGAAAGACCAGTTCGCCTCGGAGCGGGAGGCGTTCGAGGACTGGCGGCCAAAGCCGCTATTCCGCGACTGGAGCGACGCCGCGCTATGGCGTTATGTGAGGGGCGCGCTCGTGCCGGGCCGCGACCAGCCCGGGTTCACCCTGGCGTGGTCCGCCGCGTGGGAAGCCCACTACTACGAGGGTCTCTATCAGGGCAGCTGGGCGGATCTGGACCGGCTCGACCCGTCAATTCCGGTGCTCGTGATTCGTGGTGAGCAAACGGATACCTTCCTTCCCGCCGCCGCTGATCGTTTCCGCGCGGCGCGCCCCTCGGCGACGGTCGTCGAGATCCCGGGTTACGGCCATCTGTTTCCGCAGGCCACGCCGGAAGAGACGAGCAGGATCTTGGCCGACTGGTTGGGGGCAAACGTCGGACGTCGGAAATCGGAATTCGGACATCGCGCAAGAACACCGACCGACTCATAGCTCGCGACCCGATTTCCCGTTTCCGATTCCCGATCCCAATTCCCGACTTCCCTTTCCTGGGCCCGCCCCGATGCTCCTCCTAGCCATCACCCTCCTTGGTGCCCCTCAGAACCCGCGTCTCGAAGTCGAGACCAGCGGCACCACCGCGCGGCTTCAGGCCGTGAGCGTCGTCAGCGAGAAGATCGTGTGGGCGAGCGGCGCCAAAGGCACGTACGTCCGCACCATTGACGGCGGTGCCACCTGGAAGGCCGGCGTCGTGCCCGGAACCGACTCGCTCGAGTTTCGCGACGTTCAGGGTTTCGATGCGATGAATGCGGTGCTGCTCGCCGCGGGGACCGGCGACAAGTCTCGGCTCTACCGCACCAGTGACGGCGGCCGGACCTGGACCAAGCTCTGGGTGAACACGAATCCGAAGGGATTCTACGATTGTGTCGATTTCGCAGGTGCCGAAGGCTACGTGGTGGGAGACCAGCTCGAGGACCGAATTCCCATGCTCCGCTCGATCGATCGGGGCAAGACTTGGCGACCGTATCAGCCCCAGGGTCTTCAGGCGATCCAGGCGGTCAAGGACGAAGGCGGCTTTGCCGCGAGCGGGACCTGCATCGTGGTCCGGCCGGGCCGGACCTGGATAGTGACCGCGACCGGTGGCCGCGTGATCACTCGGATCGCCGAGCAATGGTCCGTGCACGAGCCGCCGATTCCGCGCGGGCCGAGCGCGGGCGCGTTCTCGATCGCGATGCGGACCGATCAGATCGGAATTCTGGCCGCCGGTGATCTCACCAAACCGGATGCCTTTCTCGACGCGATCGCGGTGACCACCGACGGGGGCGCGACCTGGGCGTCAGGCGGCCGCCCAACCTTCGGCGGAGCGCCGTTCGGCATCGCTTACGTTCCCGGACGGCCTGCGCCCACGGTCGTGGCGGTCGGCCCCAAAGGCGCGTCGTGGTCTCCCGATGAAGGGCAGAGCTGGCAGTCGCTCGATGTGAACGGCTACTGGGGCTTGGGCTTTGCCGCGAACGGCACCGGGTGGCTCGTCGGCCCTGACGGCCGGATCACCAAAGTCATCTTCTAAGTGACTCCTCGCCGCCGGTGCTGATGCCGGCGGCGAGCAGTCCAACCACGTCGAGCAGAGCGGAAACGCGCGCCCGCAGCCGAGCTACTGCGTCACGGGGGCGGATTGGGGCCCGGTCTCGACCACGAAGACGACCCGCCGGTTGAGCTCCGCTCCAGGCATGTCGTGCGACGCACCCTTGGCCACCAATCGGGTCTTCCCCATCCCCACAGCGCGAAGAGTGACGCCCGAGATCCCGCCTTGCTGAAGGTACGCCACCACTTTCTCGGCCCGCTCCTCCGATAGCCGCTTGTTGTAGGCGGCGGAGCCGGACGGATCTGCGAAGCCCTCCACGGTGACCAGGGATCCGCCATAGTGCCGGTTGACTACCTTGGCAAACAGATCGAGCGATCCCCGATCCTCTGACCGTACGTTCGCGTCATCAAACGCAAAGTGAACGGGGAGCACGAACTTCATTCCGTTCTCCATCGCTACGATCTTCGCGCCCAGTGAGTCGCGGAGCAGGTTCAGATCCTGCCGGAGACTGGCGACGTCCCGCCTGACGCTGTCCACCGCGGCCTCCGACCGAGAGGATTGCGTCGACATCTGGCTTGCCAGCTCGCCCTTGGCGGCGTTGTCCGCCGCGATCCATGCCGCCCGGCTCGAGTCGGTCGCGGCCTGGACCTGAGTCCTCACGTACCCCTTTGTCGCACAGGCGCCCATCGCCAGCACGCCGAGCGCGACTCCCATGTACTTCGGTATGGTGGTCATCCTTCATCCTCCCCGGTTCCGGTGCGTCGACGCCGAGCCCGGCCGGCGCGAATTCGTGCACCGGCCCGGTGCGGCACAGGCCCCTAACCCGTTGGGTCGCGTCGGCCTGTTGTTGAGAGACGAACGAGTCGCTTCGGAGTGGACGTGACCCCGGTGGGGTGGGGGCGCGCGGAGCCAACGGTGACCGAAAAGCGGCGCCCGATTCGCTCAGTGGCCGAAGAAGCTCCGCCTAACGTTGCCCTGAAATCGTGCAGGTGGAAATTCGCTCAGCCTCGAGGTGGTGCCCAGCGCGTCAGGGGGGAAGGTCGAGGCGGGCCGCCACCTCGGCCGGTGTGAGCCCCGCGACCTCGATCACCTTTCGCCGGCCGGCCTCGCCGGCTGTGATGACGATGGTCTCCTTCGCGACGCCGAGACGCCGGCTCAGGTGGCGGACCAGCTCGTCGTTCGCGGCGCCGTCGACCGGCGGCGCGGCAACCCGCACCTTGATGGCGTCCCCGTGGAACCCGACGACTTCGGTTCGCGAAGCCCGCGGCTGAACGTGAAGCTGGAGCCGAGCCCCGGCGCGAGTGGCCTCGATCGGCGGCACCGCGACGCTAGACCGCGGTGAGAAGGAGGGAACGAACGATCAGCAGTGCGAGGTAGGCGAGCATCGGGCTGATGTCGAATGGCCCGACCGCGGGCGCCACCCGGCGGATCGGCGCGATGATCCACTCGGTCGCGCGGAACACCGGGCGCATCAGCTTCGTATACGGCGAGATCCCGATCCACGAGCTGATGACCCGGACGAAGATCAGCGCCATCAGAAGCCCGATACCCCAGTCGATCGCGAGATGGATCCATGCTCTCGGGCCCGCCGGCCCGACGCTGGCCAGCGTGAGGATCGCGGCCAGCACCGACTGGACCAGCGAGATGAGCAGGAGACCGGCCAGCACGGCGATGCCTAACAACCAGGTGGTCGCCGTTTGGGGATTGTGGCCGCTCGACAGGAGCCGCCGCTCGATCGGCCGGAGCGCGGGGTCGCTCAACCGCCGGACCAGCACGGACCAGCCGCTGAACGGCTTGATCCATTTGCGCCGGACCGCGTAGTGAGTCCCCGCGACGATTGCGGCAAGCCCCACGGCCGCGAGCGCGACCGCCCGGACGCCGACGATCGCCCACCCGATCGCGGTGCTCGACCAGGGCACCGCTCAGGTCCCGTGACAGCTCGACGAATCAGGCACCACTCGCCCGCAGCCGATCGTCTGATCCATTCCGGCCGCCAGCGGGCCGCACGCGGTTTGCTGCGCCGATTGCTTCGCTTCCGGCTCGCCCTCCGCCGAGGCGGCCGCGCACCGTTTCCCGCCGTTGAAGCTCACGCACACTTCGCAGGTTACTTTCTGCGAGCGGAGCGTGGTCCACGCCATGAAGCCCACGAAAGCCGCCACGAAAAGCCACATGATGGCCATCCGTCGCCGCTTCGGGTTTGCTCCTGTTTCGGCCTGTTGGTAGGATTCGGACATGTTGGGCTCCTCACGACTCTCGGATCTCGGCCGCCGCCTATTGGCAGCGGTGGCGTTCGCCGCATTCACGGTGACGCTCGCGCCGGTGTCGCCAAGGGCTCACTGCGCGAGCGAGCCGGTCACGGCCGGTCACCATGGAACGGATGCTCACCATGGCCACAATAATACCGACGGCGCCACCGATTGTCCGCACTGCTCCCCCACCCAATGCGCGACCACGACTCACTGTGCCAGCGTTATTCTCGCCACGCTCGAGGTGCAGCCCGCCGGCGTTGAAGCGCCGAGGCTGAGCCCGGCCGTTCGCTCGGCGCCGGTCGCCGCCACGTCGCCAACCTACCTCCCTCCGACTCCACCGCCTCAACTCCCGGCTTGAATCTCGGTCGCCGGGTCGCTCCGACCCGCGCGCAAAGCCATCAGTGAGGAGTTGAAGCATGGCGTGGTATCTCTGGCCCGGCCCGGTCGCGGTGCTTGTCGCGACGTCGGGGCTCACGGCGCAAGTGCATTATCGTAGTCTCGACGGGGAGCGTCCCACGCGAGTGCGTGATGCCTATCCGATCGAGCGCTACGCCTTCGAGGCCGGGCTCTCCGTCCGGTTCACTCCATCCCCGAGCGACGCGCAAGGACTCAGCCTCGACCCCGAGATCGAATATGGGATCGCCCGCGGCACGGGCATCGGCATCGGGGTCGCAGCCAGCGCCGACTTCGGTGGCGGCCCGGCGCGCACCTCGAGCCGGCTCGGCGCCTTCATCGAGCGCAATCTGCTCCGCGAGACGTTGGGCTTCCCGGCGATCGCCGTGCGCCTCGACGGATCGGCCTCCTTACGGGACGGTCCGCTCGGGGCCGGGGCGCTCGCTTCGTCCGTCGCGCTCACCCGTTCTTTCGGCCGGGACCGCCTTCATTTGAACGGCGGCTGGACCTTTGCCGCTCCGGCGACGGTCGGGCCGGCCGAAGCGCTCGATCGGTGGTTCATCGGCGCGGCCATGGACCGCACGGCGATCCGCCCCAGCTTGCTCTTCGTCGGAGAAGCGGTGGTGGCCCGCGGGATCGGGGCGTCGAGCGCGGAGGCGACGGTTGCAGTCGGAGTCCGCCGTCAGATCACGCCGACCGTCGTCGGGTCCTTCGGCACCGGCCTCACCTTCGGCGGCGGCCCGGCTCGGCTCGGCCTAACGATGAGCTGGAGCACCGTCTTCGCCTGGCCGGGGCTCATGCCCGGGAGGGCGCGATGAAGCGGATCCTCGCGATCGCGGCGCTGGCCCTAGCCGCGCTGCCTGACCCGGGCGCGGCGCAGGCCGGCTGGGGCGAGCAGATGTACTACCCCGGATCGTTCAACTGGCAGCTTCGTGCGCGGTACCCCACCGCCTCGAAGCTGTTCAACGCGTTCGACTACGGTCACGCGGTGCTCTACGAGACGCTTTGGACCCGCCCCGACGGGCCAGTCAGTCTCCTCGAAACCGAGCAGTACGCGTTTCTCACGACCGACTTGCTCCGGCGTCCGCCCCGATTCGCCATCGCGGAAGGGGCGGTTCAGCCCGAATACGCCAAGCTCGCGTGGACGGCAACCCTCATGTTCGATTGGGCCCACGTGCTGCACCGCCAGATCTACGATATCTACGCGGACGAGCGCGTGAGCCCCGTCGCACGCGACTCGCTGATTGAGCGGGTCACTGACTACTACCTGAGCAACCGTGAGGCGGCGTTCACGGCCTTGCCCAAGACGATGGCCCTGATGGACGAGCAGCCGTACTCCAAGGTCTTCCGGCGCCGATACCCCAAGTTCAACGGGCTCATCTGGGCGTATCACTGGCTCCAGGTCGGCCTCTACGAACCGCTGATCGAAGAATCCAATTCTGTGGAGCGCTCTCGAGGCGTCGCGGAGACGCTCGACCGGTTCTGGGCGATGCTCGAACAGCCGCCCGCCCGAATGCCGGAGGTGATGCCGATGACCGCGGCGGTCGCGCCTCGCTTTGCGGAGGCTCATCCCCGTGCGGCCTGCATCTTCGACAACCTGCACATGATGCACGACATCATCTCGGATATTCTCGCGTCGCCGGTCGTGCCGCGCGCCGGCAAGGCGCAGGCGATCGCGCGCGCCCTCGCCGAGTTTCAGGACGGCACCAAGAATGTCATGAGCCTGGAGGACTGGCGAATGATGGGACATCACATGGGGGGCGTAGAACGGATGGGTGGCGTGGCGGGACGAAAGAAGGGCGGGTGACTGCCTAACCGGCGACCTCCGCGGCGATCCACTCGAGATACCTGGGGTCGCCGGCGGTGATTGGGGTCGCGATGATCTCGGGCTGAGTATAGGAATGCAGGGCCCGGATCCGGCCGGAGAGCTGCTCGACAGCCGCCGCGGTGGTCTTGATCAGAAGAAGCCACTCGGTCGCTTCTTCGACCCGGCCTTCCCACCGGTAGGTGCTCGCGAGCGGGCCCGCGATCTGAACGCAGGCGGCGAGGCGTTCCTCCACCAGCCGACGAGCCAGTTCGCGGGCCCGGGTCTCCGAGTCGATCGTCGTGCTGACCTGAACGCAGTCAGTCACCGCGGAACCCTCAGCCGGCCTTGGGAAGGTTAGGCGTGTCTTCCGGCTTGACCCCGTCGTGGATCGGGATGACGAAGGTTCGCCAGCCGCTCTTGAACACCACGGTCAGCCGCGAGCTCATCGTGTCGACGGTGATGCTCGCGACACCCGGCAGCTTCCGCGCATACTCGACTGCGGCCGTCGTCTGCTTCGCTCGGCCTTCTCGCGTGTCGTCGACGTACCACTGATCGAGCGCCCGGCCGATCGCCGCAACCTCGGCCTGCTCCGTACCGTAGCGGGCGAATGTAGAGGCCGGCACGAGACCGTCCTGGTTGGCGATTGGATCGTAGTTGTCGTAGGTGCGGCAGGCGACAGCGGTTCCCGCCAGCGCCACGAGAGCAAACATCCGTCGCATACCTGTCCTCGGGTCGGTTGATGAGATCGGGCCACGGAATATAGCAGCCTGGGCCATCGTCAATCCGCTCCCGCTAGCCAACCCCCACCATCGGGGCTATTTATAAGCCCCGAATACCTGAGCCCTAACCCCTAAGCCCGAAGCCCCATGCCTGTTTCATCGACCGTTCCACCCGCCCGTAACGAGCCGATCCTTGCCTATGCCCCCGGGTCTCCGGAGCGCGCCGAGCTGAAGGCCGAGCTCAAGCGCCAGGCCGGCCAAGTCGTCGACATCCCGGTCATCATCGGCGGCAAGGAGTTCCGCACCGGGAAAACCGTCGCCGTCGTCTCCCCGCACGATCACGGCCGTACGCTCGCACAGGTGCATCAGGCCGATCCTCGTGCCGTCACTGCGGCGATGGCCGCCGCCGGCCGCGCCCGGCGCGAGTGGGCTTCGTGGACCTTTGAGCAGCGGGCCGGCGTGTTCCTTCGCGCTGCCGACCTTCTGGCCGGCCCGTGGCGGGCCGTCGTCAACGCGGCGACCATGTTAGGCCAGAGCAAGACGGCCTTTCAGGCGGAGATCGACAGTGCCTGCGAGCTGATCGACTTCTGGCGCCTCAACACGATCTACGCCGAGCAGATCTACGCCGAGCAGCCGATGTCGGCGCCGGGCGCGTGGAACCGGATCGATCACCGCCCGCTCGAGGGTTTCGTCTACGCGATCACGCCCTTCAACTTCACCGCGATCGGGGGAAATCTTCCCGGCGCACCCGCGCTCATGGGCAACACCGTCGTATGGAAGCCCGCCGCAACCGCCGCGCTCTCCAACTACTACGTCTACCGGGTCCTCGAAGCCGCCGGCCTTCCGCCCGGCGTGATCAACTTCGTCCCCGGCGATTCCGCGATGATTTCAAGTCGCCTGATCGCTGATCGCAATCTCGGCGGAATTCATTTCACCGGGTCGACGGCGGTCTTCCAGACGCTCTGGAAACAGATCGCCGACAACCTCTCGGGCTACGTCTCGTATCCGCGAATCGTGGGCGAGACTGGTGGCAAGGACTTCGTCGTCGCTCACCCCAGCGCCGAGCCCGATGCGCTCGCCGTCGCGCTCGTGCGCGGCGCCTTCGAGTACCAGGGCCAGAAGTGCAGCGCCGCATCCCGGACGTACATCCCACAGAGCTTGTGGCCCGAAGTCAGCCAACGGGTCGTGGCGATGATCAAAGAGCTGAAGATGGGCGACGTGGCCGACTTCAGGAATTTCATGGGCGCCGTGATCGACGCGCGCTCGTTCGCCAAGCTCGAGGGCTACCTCGAGCAGGCGAAGAAGGATCGCGGCGTCAAGATCCTCGCGGGCGGAGAATGCGACGATCGGAAGGGATACTTCGTCCAGCCTACGCTGCTCCAGGTCAAGAATCCGCAGTACCGGACCATGTGCGAGGAGCTCTTTGGTCCGGTCCTCACCGCGTACGTCTATCCGGACAAGGCATGGCGCGACACGCTCAGGCTCGTCGACTCGACCGGCCCCTACGGCCTCACCGGCGCCGTGTTCGCCCGCGACCGCTCGGCCCTGCGCGATGCCGACGCGATCCTCCGCTACGCGGCCGGCAACTACTACATCAACGACAAACCGACCGGCGCCGTCGTGGGCCAGCAGCCGTTCGGCGGTGCCCGCGCGAGCGGCACGAACGACAAGGCCGGTTCAGTGCTCAATCTGCTGCGCTGGGTTTCGCCGCGGACCATCAAGGAAACCTTCGTGCCGCCGACCGATCACCGCTATCCCTTCCTGGCCGCGGAGTGAGGTGATGGCAGCGGGTGGCTGAGCAGTGAGCGGAACGATGCGAAGCGTGCGCGGGAGGTCCGGCCGGTGGATCTGGCTCGGCCTCCCGCTCGTCTTATGGTCGGCGGCACCTCAGGGTAACGTGCCCCGGTATCGGTTCCGCTGTGCCGCCTTTGCCGAGGTGGTGCGCTCGACGATCCGAAGCCAGACCGGCCGGATCGTCGTGGAGGACACGGCCTCCCGCGAAGGCATCCTCGTGGTGAGGCGAGTCGGAACCGATTCGATCGAGGCCTGGTACGACTCGCTCACGGTGTGGCGCGCGGGCGAGGGGGTCCGTGAGACCCCCGAGACCGACGGGGTGATCGGCGGGCGGTTTCGCGGCGCGCTGTCGCCCGACGGCCGCTACACCGCCGCGGTCCGGCCGTTCGTGCCGGACGAGCTCCTCGATGTGACCGATGTCGGCGTTGCGCTCGACGAGTTCTTCCCACGCCTCCCCCCGGTTGCGCTGGAGAAAGACCGCGAGGCGCGGGATACCACGGGTTGGCGCATCCGCCGCACCGGCGATGTGTCGCTCGGACGGATCAAGGTGAGACGCTATGAATGGAAGGCCGTTCGGGCCGGCAACCGGCGCCACGAGCTGGACGATACGTTAGGCGTCGGAATGGACGAGCGGTCGGAGGAAGCCGGATCGATCGTGTGGCATCCCGACGAGGGGCCCCTCTCGTGGACGAAGACGATCACCGTGACCGCCAAGATTCCGACCCAGGGCACGCTCAAGCGCAACGTCTACAGCCGGGTGGTTCAGCAGATCACGGTGACCCGGAGGCCGGACTATGCCGCCTGCAAGGAGTGAGCTGGTTCAGTGGCCCGGCCCGCTGGGGGCCGGACCCGGCCGGTCCGGAACAGGAACAGGAGCGGCAGCGCGCAGACGAAGCTGATCCCCATCCACAGGAAGATCTTGTCGAACGCGATCACCGACGCCTGCTGGCGGACGGTGTAGTCGAGCGCGGTCAGCGCCCGTTGCTGAGCCTCGATCGCGGTCCCGCCTAACGACGCGAACCGGTGGCTCAGGCCGGCCAGGCGCTGGACCGTCTCCGGATCGCCGGCGTACACGTGGGTCCTGAGCCCGTCGTACGCGGTCGTAGTGAACCGGGTCAGCAAGGTCGCCACGACCGCGATGCCCATGCTGCCGCCGAGCTGCCGCGAGAGGCTGAAGAGACCCGTGCCCTGGCCGTACTGTGCCGGCTTCAAGTCGGCAACCGCGATCTGGGTGAGGGGCGGGAAGATCATGCCGAGCCCGATGCCCCGGAGAATGAGCGGCCAGAAGAGGTCCGCCTGGGCGGTCTCTGCGGTGAAGTGCGAATGCCCGATCATCGAGAGCAGATACAGGATCGTGCCCGCGAAGATGCTGTATCGGAGGTCGATCTTGCCGATCACTCGGCTCATCGCCGCCATCGTAACCGCGCTCGCGAGCGCGCCCGGAAGAATGACCCGGCCGGTCTCCCAGGCCGTGTAGCCGAGGACCCGCTGGAGAAAGACCGGGAGCGCGAAGATGCTGGCGTACAGGGCCACGCCTAACGAAGCTCCGAAGATCACCCCGGCCGCCATCTGCCGGTTCCCCAGAATTCGGAGGTCGACGATCGGATGCTCGGTCGTCAGCTCGTGCCAGATGAACAACCCAATCCCGAAGACCATGAGGAGCGCTTCGAGCTGAATCTCGCGCGAGTCGAACCAGCCTTTCGACTCGCCCCGCTCGAGCATGACCTGGAGGGCGCCGATGCCGATGATGAGGAATGCCACCCCGAGCCAGTCGACCCGGTCCGACCGCGCGACCCGCTGCGACGGCTCCGGCACGTAGCGCCAGCAGAGAAGCCCCGCCAGGATGCCGAGCGGGACGTTGATGTAAAAGATCCAGGGCCAGTTGTAGTTGTCGGTGATCCACCCGCCCAGCGTGGGGCCCAACGTGGGCCCGACCATGACGCCGACCCCGAAGATCGCCATTCCGATCCCCCGCTCCTTGATCGGAAAGATGTCGAACAGGATCGCTTGCGCCGTGGAGATGAGCGCGCCCCCGCCGATGCCTTGAATGATTCGCCAGAGCACCAGCCCCTCGAGCGAGCGGGCATTGCCGCACATGAACGACGCGAAGGTAAAGAGCGCGATCGATCCGACATAGTAGTTCCGGCGCCCGAACCGGTCTGCGAACCAGCTCGTGAGCGGGAGCACGATCACGTTAGCCACGATGTAGCCGGTGCTGACCCAGGCGATCTCGTCGAGGGTCGCGCCCAGATTCCCCATCATGTGCGGGATCGCGACGTTCACGATGCTGGTGTCGACCAGCTCGAGC
>JBDTOH010000098.1:0-13002 GCA_039933355.1 Gemmatimonadota bacterium
TCTCAGCCCGACATCCCGGTCGGCTTCTTCCAGGGCGAGGCAGATCCAGCGGTGCCGGTCGCCGCCGTGAGGGATCTGGAGGAGCGGGCGCCGGCCGGCCCGGCTCGTTAGGCGGTCGTCCCCCCGTCCACGACCATCGCCTGGCCGGTCATGAACGATCCCTCGTCGGACGCGAGGAACAGCGCCGCACCGCCGATCTCATCCGGCTGACCGAGATGCTTGAGCGGCTGCTCGCCGATCAGCTCCGCCTGGCGCTCCGGATTCTTCCAGTAGTACTCGCTCAGATCGGTCTGAATGAGGCCGGGACAGATCGCGTTGACCCGGATGTTGCTGGGACCGAACTCCCGGGCCCACACCCGCGTCATCATGATCAGGCCCGCTTTGGTGAAGCTGTAGAGAAGACCACCCGGCTGCGGCCGGAGCCCGGAGATCGACGCGATATTGATGATCGAGCCGCCCCGCCCCCGGGCGATCATCCCCGGCACGATCAAGTTGACGAGCCTAACGGCCGACTTGATGTTGATGTCGATCATCTTGTCGACCATCTCGTCGGTGACCGCGAGCGACGGCCCCTGCCCGACGTTGGTCGCGCCGTTGTTCACGAGAATATCGATCGGCCCGGCCCGCGACTCGGTGTCCTTGACCACGCGCTCGACGTCCTCCCGCCTCCCGATGTGACAGACCATCGGAATCACCGCGCCCGGAAGCCCCGAGAGCTCCTTCGCTGTCGCCTCGAGGTTCTCCAGCTTGCGCGACGCGATCACGACCTCTGCCCCCGCCTCGGCAAACCGCCGAGCGATGGCCTTCCCAATCCCCCGTCCGCCCCCGGTCACCAACGCAACCTTCCCCACAAGGGAAGCCGCCATCAGACCCACCCTTTCTCACTCGTTTGCCCATCGAACTGCGCAGATTCAGGTTGTTATCCCGGGCAGCGACGTCGCCGCAACGGCCCGAAAACGGCTGAGTAGATACCTCGCTCCGTTCGAGATGGCATGTCGACGCCTCGCATGTGACCAATTCCGCTTTTCTCTATTCCGTCATTCCCATTCCCTAGCCCCTAAACCCTTCCCGCCCCAATCGCCCGCTCCGCCTGCCGCGCCAGCACGCCCGCCATCCGGTTCATCGTCGCGAACCTCACATCGGTCGTGAAACCCCGCGCGTACCGGGCGTAGATCTGCTGCACCACCACGCCGAGCTTGAAGAGCCCGTACGCGTAGTAGAACACCAAGTGGTCGACCGACCGGCCCGAGGCCCGCGCGTACGCCTCGACCACTTGCTCCCGCCTCAACATCCCCCGCGCCATCGTGGGCCCGAGCGCCGCCGCCTGGAGCTCGGCGGGATCGTCGTCGTGGATCCAATAGCCTAACGACGTTCCCAGATCCATCAGCGGATCGCCGACCGTCGCCATCTCCCAGTCGAGGACCGCGGTGATCCGGGTCGAGTCCGCCGGATCGAGCAGCAGATTGTCGAATTTGAAGTCGTTGTGGATGACGGAGGCCTCGTGCTCGGGCGGCAGATGATCGGCCAGCCATCGGGCCACCGACTCGATCTCGGGAACCTCTTCGGTCTTCGCCGCGGCATACCGGTCGGTCCACCCCTTCACCTGCCGGGCCACATACCCCTGCGGTTTGCCGAGCTCGCCGAGGCCGATCGCGCGATAGTCGAGCCGGTGCAGCTCGGCGAGGGTTGCGATGAGCGCGCGGCCGAGCCGTTCCGCGAGCGGCGGCGTCAGCACCAGGCCTTCGGGCACGAGCTTGCGAACTACGATCCCGTGGCGCCGCTCCATCAGGTAGAACGGCGCACCCAGCACCGACTCGTCGGTACAGAGGCAGATCGGTCGAGGAGCCGGCGGAAAGACCGGCGCCAGCGCGGTGAGGACCCGGAACTCGCGGCTCATGTCGTGAGCCGTCTTGACCTGATTGCCGAACGGCGGCCGGCGGAGAACGAGCTCGGTGCCGCCCGCGCGCACGAGGTAGGTCAGATTCGAGTGACCGTGGGGAAACTGCGAGATCTCGATCGAGTCGGCCGCGGTGGAAAGAGCGCGACCGAGATAGGCGCGGAGCGCGCCGGCATCGAGCTCTTCGCCGCGGCGGACCGTGGCGGGCTCGTCCCCCTGCGTCACGGGACGGCTCCAGGGCCGTACTCGGCGTTGAGCCGCCGCATCCCTTTGAGCCACCGCTCGTTGTCGTCCCACTTGCGGCGGACGAATTCGCGCACTTTGGGGTGCGGCAGCACCAGGAACTCCTCGCGCTCGATCCCGGCCACGATCGCGAGCGCGACTTCTTCGGGCTCGATCGCATCAGGCGAGAGCAGCGCGGTGAGCTTGTCGCCGCCGATGCAGTGGAGCATCGGGGTCCGGACGCCTAACGGGCAGACGCAGGAGACCCGGATCCCCCGCTCGCCGTACGTCATCGTGAGCCACTCGGCGAACGCCACGGCGGCGTGCTTGGTGACCGCGTACGGCGCCGAGCCGACCTGGGTGATCAAGCCCGCGGCTGAGGCGACGTTGACGAAATAGCCCGCCCCGCGCGCGAGCATGGCCGGGAGCGCCGCGTCGGCCGTCCAGACGTGCGACATCACGTTGATCTCCCACATCCGCTGCCAGCCGGCGGTCGGAACCTCCGGGCCGCCGGCGATCGCGATGCCGGCGTTGTTGCAGACGAGATCGATCGGTCCGACCTCCCGCTCGACCCGGAGGATGAGCGCCCGCACCGCCGCTTCATCGCGGACGTCGGTGGGCATCGCGACGCCGGCCACTTCTCGGGCGACGGTCTCAGCGCCGGTCCCGTCGAGATCCGCGACGACGCCGTGCGCGCCCTCGGCCGCAAACTTTCGGCTGATGGCGCGGCCGATGCCGCTCGCGCCGCCCGTCACGACACAGATTTTGTCCCGGAGTCTCATGATCGATATTTCTCCAGCTCGAGCTTGGCGATGGATTCGCGGTGGACTTCGTCGGGGCCGTCGGCGAGCCGGAGCGTGCGCGAGGCCGCCCACGCGTGCGCGAGGAACGTGTCCTGGCTGACGCCCATGCCGCCGTGGGCCTGGATCGCGCGGTCCAGGACCGCGAGCGCGACGTTCGGCACGACGACCTTGATCGCGGCGATCTCAGCGCGGGCGCCCTTGTTGCCGACGGTGTCCATGAGGTGAGCGGCCTTGTAGACGAGGAGCCGAACCTGCTCGATCTCGATGCGCGACGTCGCGATATCCGCGCGAATCGTTCCCTGCTCGGCGATCGGCTTGCCAAACGCGACTCGCTCCCGAACCCGCCGGCACATCGCCTCGAGAGCCCGCTCGGCGAGTCCGATCAGCCGCATGCAATGGTGAATCCGTCCCGGACCGAGGCGGCCCTGCGCGATCTCGAATCCGCGCCCCTCGCCCAGGAGAAGGTTGGCCGCCGGCACGCGGACTCCGTCGAAGACGACTTCGCCGTGGCCGTGCGGCGCGTCGTCGTAGCCGAAGACCGTGAGCATGCGCTTGATCGTGACGCCCGGCGAGTCGAGCGGCACGAGAATCATGGACTGCTGGAGGTGGCGCGCCGCGTCGGGATTCGTGCGCCCCATGACGATCGCGATCTTGCACCGCGGGTCACCGGCGCCCGAGGTCCACCACTTCCTGCCCGTGATGAGATACGAATCGCCCTCGCGCGTGATCGAGGTCCGGATGTTGGTCGCGTCCGAGCTCGCAACCTCCGGCTCGGTCATCGCGAAGCAGCTTCGGATCTCGCCGTCGAGAAGTGGCGTGAGCCACTGGCGTTTGTGATCGTCGGTGCCGTAGCGGGCGAGCACTTCCATGTTCCCGGTGTCGGGCGCCGAGCAGTTGAACAGCTCCGGCGCCATGAGTGAGCGGCCCATCACCTCGCAGAGGGGCGCGTATTCGAGATTGGTGAGCCCCGCTCCGTGATCGCTTTCGGGCAAGAACAGATTCCACAAGCCGGCGGCTCTGGCCTTGCGCTTGAGCTCCTCGACAATCGCGGTCGGACGCCACCGGACCTCGGCGATCTCCGACTGCCAGGTCGCCTCGTTCGGATAGACGTGCTCCACCATGAAGGTCAGGAGCTTCGACTTCAGCTCCTCGACGCGGGGCGAGAGTTGGAACAGTGCGGTCACGGTGGCGATCTGCTTGGGGGAAGCAGGAATGTAGAGGGAATTGGGAATTGGGAATAGGGAATAGTTCATAGGGGAGGCGGGGCAAGGCAGCCCGCCCTGTGTCGGTCAACCGACCGTCGCGCGGGATCTGGGCCGTCCAGCTCGGACCCTGACGGGGAAGATCCGACAAGTGGAGGAACTGCTGCGATTGACTACATTCCAGCACGCGCGCCGGAGGGTAGCGCAGCAATCGATTCCCTATTCCCTATTCCCTCCTTCCAACATTCGATGCCCTTTTCTTCCTACACCAACTTCAGCCGTGCGGAGTGGTCACGGCTCCGTGCGACCACGCCGCTTACGCTCACCGAGCAGGACCTCGCCGAGCTGCAAGGGATCAACGAGCAGCTGTCGATGGACGAGGTGGTGGACGTCTATCTCCCGCTGTCGCGGCTGCTCAACCTCCATGTCGCGGCGACTCGCGAGCTCGGGCGCGTCACGGACCGATTCCTCGGCACCACGACCGGCAAGATTCCCTATATCATCGGCATCGCGGGCAGCGTGGCCGTCGGGAAGAGCACGACCGCCCGGATCATGCGTGAGCTTCTCGCCCGGTGGCCCGATCATCCCAGAGTCGATCTGGTCACCACCGACGGGTTTCTATTTCCCAACCGCACGCTCGAAGAGCGCGGGTTGATGCAGCGAAAGGGCTTTCCCGAGAGTTACGACGTAAAGCGCCTGGTGCGGCTCGTAGCCGACCTCAAAGCCGGTGAGCCGGAAGTCACCGCGCCGGTCTATTCCCATCTCATCTATGACATCGTCGCCGACGAGGCGCAGATAATTCGGCAGCCGGACATCCTGATCCTCGAAGGCCTCAACGTCCTCCAGGGCGACGACCACCCCGATGGCGACGCGCGGTTGTTCGTCTCGGATTTCTTCGACTTCTCGATTTACGTCGATGCGACCGAAGATTCGATCCGGAGCTGGTTTCTGGCGCGGTTCAAGCACCTCAGGCAGACGGCTTTCCGGGACCCCAAGTCCTTCTTTCGGAAATACGCCAGTATGTCGGACGAGGAAGCGCTCGCGTTCGCGAACCGGGTGTGGGACGAGATCAACGGCAAGAACCTGCGCGAGAACATCGCCCCAACCCGCGAACGGGCTCATCTGGTGCTCGACAAGGGAGCGGGCCATAATGTAGAGCGGGTCCGGCTCCGGCGTCTCTAACTGAAACCGTGCCCCCCCGCCGAGCGTATTACGGCACACATAACCGTCCAACATTTTGAGGAGCTACTGATGAATACTCGCCGAATGCTCGTCCGTCTCGCGACCTTGGCGGCGGTCGCCGTACCGTCGGCCGCGTGGGCGCAGACCCCCGCTGCCGCTCCGGCTACGCCCGGGTCTCCCAAGCTGATCGCAACGTGGGAAGGTCCCTACACGACGGAGGGCCCCCAGGGCACGATGACGCTCGTGGTGGCCAAGGATGGGGTCGCCTGGAAAGTGACCACTACCCTCGGCGGCGACGCACCGGCCGCCGGTGAGCAGAAGGACATCAAAGCCGATGGCGGCACCCTCACCTGGACCCAGAACTTCGGCGACTATGAGGTGCATTTCACGGCGAAGCTCGCCCCCGACGGCGCCAAGCTCGACGGGACACTCGAGGCGTTCCAGGGCGGAAGCTCCGTGGGCGGCGGGACGTTCAACCTAACGAAGAAGGTCTAGCAGCCCGATTGCAACAAGAGCTCCCGGGCGTCGGTCACGCCCGGGAGCTCTTCGTTTGTCCGGCCCAGCGGGTTAGCTCACTTCCCCCGATTGGTCTTGACCAGAATGGCACCCCCCTCGTGGCCGCTGCCGTACCGGCCCGAGGCCTCGGTGCCCTGCATGTACCGGATTTCCATCAGATCGGGGACTCGAACGTTCTTCATCTCCTCGAGATCCTGCTGCTCGACGTCGTCGATGTAGAGCACGGGACCGGCATTCGATGTTTCGGATCCGCTCATGCCTCGCGGCTCGCCACCGCCGGAGGTCGACGTCGTAGGCTCGCCCGATGCCCCTCCCCCTCCACTCGCCGAGCCCTGTTTCGAGGGCTTGGGCGGGGAATAAGGATCGCTTCCCATCGACGCCGATCCTAACGTACCGCGCGACCGGGTGACCTTGAGGAAATGGGGCCGGAGCCGCTGGACCGCCTCGTACGCGGTGGCGATATCCGAATGTTCGAGCATTTCCTCTTGGGTGAGGACGTAGCGGTCCCGCTTGACCTTCTTGTTCTGGGCGGAGGCTGGGGCCGCGGCGAGCGTGAGACCGAGCACAGCGGCAACGCCTCCAAGGACCAATAACCGACGCATAATCGAACCTCCGCAATCCGAGGGGCTTGAATCGAGAGACGAGGGGGCGGGCGCCGCCCCAAATGCGGCCCGCCCGAGGCCTGAGAAGATATCGCCGAAGGGGCCGGTTCGCCCGGTTTGGCCCGGATCTACCGCCGGAGGACGAGCTCGACCCGCTCGATCGTGTCACCCTCGAGGACGCCGTCCACCACATCCATGCCGGACGCGACGACCCCCCACACCGTGTAGCCGAAGTCGAGCCGGTTGTTGTCGACCAGGTTCACGAACCACTGCGCGTCGCCGGTATCCCGGCCCCGGGTTGAGATGCCCATGGTGCCGCGATCGTGGGCGCCGCCGACCTCGTCGCGGAGGTAGAGCGAGTCCCCGGTGTACTCGTTCGCCGCCGGGCTCCCGCCCTGAACGACGAAATTCGGCACGACTCGATGAAACGTGAGGCCGTTGTAGTACCCGGCCTTCACCAGCCGCGCGATCCGGACCACGGTCGCGGGAGCGTCGTTAGGTAGCAGCGTGATCTCCCACTTTCCGCCGCCGCTCGCCGCCGCCATCGTAACCCGGAGCCGGGCTCCTGAGAGCCCGTCGACGTCCGCCTTTGAGAACGGCGGTTTGCCGAGGGGCCGCGGTCGCGCGACGACGTCCTTACCGGTCCACGCGGTGACCACGGCCGCGACGGCAGCCGCAATCTCCGGGTCGTAATCGGCCAGATACGGCTCCAGGGTCGGCGCGATCTGGGCGGAGCCGAGCTCGCGGAGCCGCGCCACGATCGCCATCCGGGGATCGCGCGAGGTGTCGCGCCGCTCCGAGGAGAGCCGGCGGAGCGCGGCGAGCAGCGCGGGAACCGCCGCGGGATCCGTCGAGCCTTGAAGCGCCGTCGCCGCCGTGAGCACGAGCTGATGATCGGGCCGGGCCAACGCCGCGATGTAGAGCCGGTCGGCGTTGTGCCCGCGGACCTTGGAGAGCCCGGCGATCGCGGCCTCGCGCACGTTGTCGTCCCTGTCCTCGGCGAGGAGCACCAACGGCTCGCCCTCGTGAGCCACCTGAGCCGCCCGCGCCGCGTACATCCGAACTTGCCAGACCGAATGGCTGCCGGCTCGCCTCAAAACCGGCCGTGCCCGCGAAGGCTCGATCCGCGCGAGCGACACGAGCGCGTGCGCGCCTCGGTGCCAGGAGACGACGCTGCTGAGATTCCCGCCTTGAGTTCGGGCGAGACTGTCCACGATCGGCCAGAGCACGTCCGCAGCCTTGGCCTGCGCGGGACACGGGGCGCCGAGGAGATCGATCGCCAAGAGCGCCACGGTGACGCTCGAATCGCGAACTGCTCGAAGAATTGGCTGGCAATCGCCGGGCTGAAGTGAGCGGCCCCAAGCCCTGAGGCTCTCGTAGCGTACCATGGGCACCGGGTCCGAGAGCCCGCGTTCCAGGATCGGCTCGAGACCCTCGCCAGCCGTCGATCCCGCCGCGATGGCGAGCCGGCGCACTTCGGGATCTCGGTCTGCCAGGCCCGCGCTCACAACCGCCGGCGTGACGCCGCCGGCAACAGCCAGCCCCGAGAGCCCGAGCCGCCGGATCACCGGCGCGCCGGGACGCCGCGCCAGCTCGGTGAGCCGGTTTCGTGTGGCTGCGTCCGCCGGAGCGAGCCGGCTCTGCATTCGTACCAGTGCCTCGAGCCCTCGGGCTGCATCGGTGAGCGGACCTTCCGCTCGCGCGGGGTCGGTGGCCACGAGCAGAAGCGCTCTCGCGCGCTCGACCTCGACTGCGGTGCGATACGGCAGCCGCCCGATCGACCGCGCCAGGACGCCCGCTGCCGCGAGATCCCTTTCCCGACCAGCCTCCACCATCAACGGATCACGAATCGTGGCCCACACGCTGTCCGTAGCGTTCTTAGAAAGCCCCGACGCGATCTGCGCGAGCGCCTGCCCCGCCTCCGCGCGCACCAGCGGCCGCGGGTCTGACAGGAGCGCCGACAGCCGTGGCACCAGCACGGGGTCCTCGAGGCGCCCAAGAGCGCGAACCGCCAGGCGCACCATACTGGCGTCGCGGTCCAGGAGCGCACGGAAGAGCGGGGCCCGGTCCGCATCGGTCGCGGCGCGGCGGTCTTCTGCCGCGAGAACGGCCTGGCGAGCACCCGCGGGAGCGCGCTGCCCGGCAAGCCCTCCGGTCGCCCCCAGTCCGAGCCAGAGGAAGGCGGCCGCGCTCCGGGTCACTGGATGCCGACCATCCCGCGCACCGAGGCGCGGAGCTTGACCGCGTCGTAGCCGATGCCGTCTTTGAACACCAGGGACACGGCGCGAATGTCGGCAGGCCGCGCCACCGGATCGCCGTCGAGCACCACCAGGTCGGCCAGCTTGCCCACCGTCACGCTGCCGAGCCGGTCGTTCAGGCCCATGACCTTGGCGCCGTTCTGGGTCATGATCTGAATTGCTTCAACCGGCGTGAAGCCGGCTTCGACCAGCACTTCGAAGTTGCGATGGTCGCCGTAACCCGGGAGGCTCCCATTCCCCCAGGGATCGACTCCCGCGGCGAGGAGGCCGCCGGCGGCGACCCACCTCCGCTCGAATCGCATCATTTTCTGGAACAGGACAAGCGGCACAGCGAAGCTCCGGCCGGCCTTGAGGTCCGCGAGCTCGAGCTCCGCGGCTTCTCTGGCTTTGGGGGCCATCGCCTCGAGGACGTCGGGTGGCAGCGCGGCGCGCTCGGCGACGAACATCTCATACACCGAGAGCGTCGAGGTGAGCGCGACCTTCTTGGCAAGCAGCTCGCGAATCGTCGAGTCCACCGCGGGACCTTCGACATCGACCTGGGCCTGATATCGCATGTTCTCGCGCGAGCAGACGTCCGGCTGTCTGTTAGGCAGGTAGTCGCTGTTGGTGATGAACCCGTGCTCGAGGTTGTCGATGCCGAGCGCGGCGGCCTCCCGGAACGAGACGGAGCAGAGGTGGCCGGTGACCTTCATTCCGTGCTTGTGCGCCTCGTCGATCGCCGCACCTAATACGGCGCGGGAGACGCTGCCCTGGAACTTGAGCCAGGTCGCTCCTTCGGACGCCCAGTACGCCACCACTCGTCGGGCTTCCCCTTCGGTCTCGAGCCGGCGATTCAGACCGACGCTTCCGTTCCCGCTCCCCGGCCCATCGAGATACGGACCGGTGATGTACATCCGCGGCCCCGCGACCCGGCCCTTGTCGATCTCCGTCTTCATGCTGAGATCGGCGTAGGGCATCTGACCGCCGGCAGTCCGCGCGGTGGTGATCCCGCCGCCGAGATACAGCCGCGGCGCCGAGACCGACATCTCCGTGAGGCCCGAAGCCGAGTAGAAGTACTGATGCGCATGGAGATCGAAAAGGCCCGGGATCACGGTCTTGCCGCGGAGATCGATCCGGGCGGCGTCCGGGGGGATCTCGACCTCCTTGGCCCCTCCAAACGCGGCAATCTTGCCGCCCCGAATCACGATCGTCTGGTGATCGCGCGGCATCGCGCCGGTGCCGTCGACGACCCGCGCGTCCACGAGCGCGATGACCGGCTCGTCATGGACGACGAATTGACGAACGCCCGGGGCGAGCTGCGCGGCGGCGCGCTCCGGCGCGAGAATCACGAGCGCGACCGCGGCGGCGCGGAGGCACGACGACGAGAATTTCATGAGTTGGACTCGGCTGAGTGATGGTGATCCGGTCACGCGGTCTCGACGCGGGCGGCGCGCTCGAGCTCGAGCTCTTTGATGGAGATCTCGCGCATCTCGACCTTGCGGATCTTTCCCGTGACGGTCATCGGAAAGCTGTCGGTGAAGCGGATGTATTTCGGAATCTTGAACGTCGCGATTTCGCCCCGGCAGAACGCCTTGACCTCCTCGGCGGTGACCGACGCGCCTTCTCTCACCTTGATCCAGGCGCACAGCTCTTCGCCATACTTGGCGTCGGGGACGCCGATGACCTGGACGTCGGCGATGCCCGGATGCTGGTAGAGGAACTCTTCGACCTCGCGGGGAAAGATGTTCTCTCCTCCGCGGATCACCAGGTCCTTGATCCGCCCGATGATGTTCACGTAACCGTCGTCCCGCATGAGGGCGAGATCGCCGGTGTGCATCCAGTTGGCCGGATCGATCGCGAGGCGGGTGGCGTCCTCGTCGTCCCAATAGCCGAGCATCACGGAATAGCCTCGGGTCAAGAGCTCGCCCGGCGCACCGCGCCCGACCGTGAGACCGGTCTCGGGATCGGTGATCTTGCACTCGACATGCGGGTGGACCGCGCCCACGGTCGCGGTGCGCCGCTCGAGATCGTCCGACGCGGTCGACTGGAACGAGACCGGCGACGTCTCGGTCATCCCATAGCAGATGGTGACCTCGCGCAGGTTCATCCGGTCGATCACCTGCTTCATCACTTCGATCGGGCAGGGCGAGCCCGCCATGATGCCGGTGCGCAAGCTCGAGAGGTCGAACGTCGCGAAGTCCGGGTGAGCGAGCTGCGCGATGAACATCGTGGGAACGCCATAGAGTGAGGTGCACCGCTCGGCCGCGACGGCTTCGAGCGTCGCTTTGGCGTCGAAGGCCACGTCCGGATACACCACGGACGCGCCGTGCGTGAGCGCGCCGAGATTTCCCATCACCATGCCGAAGCAATGATAGAGCGGCACCGGCACGGCGATCCGGTCGGCGGCGGTATATCCGCACCGCTCGCCGACGAAGTAGCCGTTGTTCAGGATGTTGTGGTGCGAGAGGGTCGCGCCCTTCGGAAAGCCGGTGGTGCCCGACGTGTACTGGATGTTGATCGCATCGTCGAAGTCGAGCGCCGCCTCCCGGCGGCGGAGCGCATCGGCCGAGACGGAGGCCGCTCCGGCGAGGAACTCTTCCCAGCCGAGCGAGCCCGGCTCCCCGGCGCCGAGGAGCACGACCGCGCGGAGATGAGGAAGCTCGGGGCGCACCGCGGCGATCAGCGCGAGATAGTCGGTCTGCCGAAAATTCCGCGCGGCCACCAGGACCGAGACGCCCGATTTCCCGAGCGCGTATTGGAGCTCGTGCCGCCGGTACGCCGGGTTCACGTTGACCAGGATCGCGCCAATCTTCGCGGTCGCATACTGCACCACGAGCCATTCGAAACGGTTCCCTGCCCAGATGCCGACCCGGTCACCCTTGACGACACCGAGGGCGAGAAACGCTCGGGCCGCCGTTTCCACGGCGGCATGCAGATCCCCATAGGAGAGCCGGGCTCCCTGATGGCGGCTCACGATCGCGAGCGCACCCGGATCCGCGAGCGTCACCCGGTCCAGCTCTTCGCCGATGGTCCGCCCGAGGAGAGGGAGCGCCGAGGGGCCGGAGACGTACGAGAGAGATTTCATAGGGGGATAGTGGTGTGAAACGGCTGCTCTGACAAGACGGGCGGCTCTCCTAACGCCCTTTCCCCAGGGAAAACACGCTTTTCCCTATTGTGCTCCCGGGGAGAGTTCTTAGATTTTCCCTCGGAAGTTCGTCCGTCCCACCCCCCGGCAGTTCGGTTGGCTCACCCCGTTCAGGAGAATTCAGCATGGCCGTTAAGAAGAAGGCCGCTAAGAAGGTGGCGAAGAAGAAGGCTGCAAAGCGGAAGCCCAGCGCCGCGTTCATGAAGCCGATGACCCCGAGCGCCGCGCTCGCGATGGTGGTCGGATCGAAGCCGCTCCCCCGGACGGAAGTGACCAAGAAGCTCTGGGTGTACATCAAGAAGAACAAGCTCCAGGACGCGAAGAACCGCCGGAACATCAACGGCGACGCCGCGCTCAAGGCGGTCTTCGGCGGCAAGGCCACGGTCAACATGTTCGAGATGACCAAGCTGGTGAACAAGCACCTCAAGTAACCGAGCTCCCTGCTCGGAGCTGTGAGGGGGCCGGACGTCTCCGGCCCCCGTCTTTTTCCCCTCCTGCGCCCGCGCCTAACCCCTGAGATCCACCACCCGCTTGGCCTTCCCCATCGAGCGGAGGATCGCGCCCGGTCGCTCGAGACGAACTTTGGCGCTGATGCCGATCAGCGATTTGATGTCGTGCGTCAACGTGACGACGGCCCCCTCCGCCACGGTCGCGCTCGTTTCGTGATCACGAGGCTCGACTACGACCTCGAGCTCGTCGAGCCGTCCCACGCGCCGCACCTCGAGGACGTAGTGCGGGGAGAAGGTCCCCACCGCGACGAGGATCTCCTCGATCTGAGAGGGAAAGACGTTCACCCCCCGGATGATCAGCATGTCGTCCGTTCGCCCGGTGATCCGCGCCATCCGTCGCATCGAGCGCGCAGTTCCCGGGAGCAGGGCCGTCAGGTCGCGGGTTCGGTACCGGATGACGGGCAGCGCCTCCTTCGTGATCGTCGTAAAGACGAGCTCGCCGCGCTCGCCCTCGCCGAGCGGCTCGCCGGTCGCGGGATCGACGATCTCCGGGTAGAAATGGTCTTCCCAGATCACCGGACCGTCCTTGGTCTCGATGCATTCGCTGGCGACGCCCGGGCCCATCACCTCCGAGAGGCCGTAGATGTCGAGCGCGTCCATGGCGAAGCGGGCCTCGATCTCGTGCCGCATCGCATCGGTCCACGGCTCCGCGCCGTGAATCCCGATCTTGAGCGAGAGCGTCCGCGG
>JBDTOH010000099.1:0-12985 GCA_039933355.1 Gemmatimonadota bacterium
CGTGGTCGATCCGGATGAGACCCTCGTGTCGCGGCCGCCGGTGGTCACGATCATGGGTCACGTGGACCATGGTAAGACGTCGCTCCTCGACTACATCCGGAAAGCCAACGTCGTCGCGGGCGAGGCGGGCGGCATCACCCAGCACATCGGCGCATACCGGGTTACGCTCGCCAACGACAAGGCCGTGACCTTCCTCGACACGCCGGGCCATGAAGCCTTCACGGCGATGCGCGCTCGTGGGGCGCAGGTCACCGACATCGTCGTGCTCGTCGTCGCCGCCGACGACCAAGTCATGCCGCAGACGATCGAGGCCATCAGCCACGCCAAGAACGCCGGCGTGCCGATCGTTGTCGCGATCAACAAGATCGACCTTCCCGCCGCCAACGTGCAGAAGGTCAAGCAGGACCTCCTCCAGCATCAAGTCGTGCTCGAGGAGTTCGGCGGGACGACGCTCTCGGCGGCGATCTCCGCGAAGAAGGGGACCGGGATCGAGGCCTTACTCGATCAGATTCTGCTTCAGGCCGAGATCTTGGACCTCAAGGCGAACCCCGAGGCCCGGGCTCACGGCACGGTGCTCGAAGCAACGCTCGACCCAGGCAAGGGCGCCCTCGCGACGATTCTGGTCCAGCGCGGCACGCTCCACGCCGGCGACAACTTCATCGCAGGCAAGTTCTCCGGCCGGGTCAGGGCCATGACGGACGAGCGGGGCAAGCCGATCAAGGAGGCCGGCCCGTCGATCCCGGTGCAGGTCCTCGGCTTCGAAGGCGTGCCCTCCGCCGGCGACACGTTCATCTCGGTGCAGGACGCGAACGAAGCCCGTGAGATCGCCCAGAAGCGGCAGCGGCTCGAGCGTGAGGCGCAGAACCGCCGGAGTCAGCGGGGCCATTCGCTCGAAGACTTCAGCCGGGCGCTCAAGGAAGGCCAGGTCAGTCAGCTCGCGATCATCATCAAGGCGGACCAGGGCGGTCCGGCGGAAGCGCTCGCCGACGCGTTGGCCCAGCTCAGCACGCCCGAGGTGCGGGTCGAAGTCGTGCTCCGCGGCGTCGGTGCCATCACGGAGAGCGACGTGCTGCTCGCGAAAGCGTCGGGTGCGATCATCCTCGGCTTCCATGTGCGGCCCGACGCGAACGCGCGCGCCACGGCGGAGCGCGAGCACGTCGACGTCCGAACGTACCGGATTATCTACGAGGCAGTGGAAGACGTCAGGTCCGCGCTCGAAGGCATGCTCAAGCCCGAGGAGAAGGAAGTCATCCTCGGCGAGGCCGAAGTGCTCGAGATCTTCAAGGTCTCGAAGATCGGCACCATCGCGGGCTGTATGGTTCGGAGCGGCACCATCGTCCGAACCGCGAAGGGCCGCGTCGTCCGCGACGGTACCACGATCTATGCGGGCGCGATCTCGAGCCTCAAGCGGTTCAAGGACGACGTGAAGGAAGTCCGCGAAGGGCTCGAGTGCGGCATCGGCATCGAGAACTTCAACGACATCAAGGTCGGCGACCGGATCGAGGCGTTCCGCATCGATGAGGTCAAGCGACTCCTCCAGCCGGCCGCGGGCGCGGCGACTTAAGAGGTTGAAATGGCTCGGGGCGGGGGGGCGTCCAAGCGGCGCCCGGAGCAAGTTGGAGAGGTCATCCGCCAAGTGCTGGCAGAGGCGCTCGCCCGGGGTGAGGTCCGCGATCCGCGGGTGAGCGGGCTGGTAACGCTGACGTATGTTCGCGTCAGCCCCGACCTCTCACACGCGCGGGTCGCCGTGTCGGTGCACGGTGAAGACGGCGGGGCCGAGCGGGCCTTGGAAGGCCTGCGGAGCGCCGCCGGGTTTCTGCGCGGCCACGTTGCCAAAGCGCTCGCGACCCGGATCACGCCCGAGCTCCACTTCGAGCTCGACGAAGGCGCGGCGCACGCGGCGCGGATCAACGCGGTGCTCGCAGAGCTCAACCGGCCTGAGGAGGCGAGCTGAACGGCGGCCTGCTCGTGGACAAGCCGGTCGGCGTGACGTCGCATGATGTCGTCGCGCGGGTGCGGCGGTTGTTCGGGACGCGCGATGTGGGTCACACCGGCACGCTCGACCCGTTCGCGACCGGGCTTCTGGTCCTGGTGTTAGGCCGGGCGACCCGTTTGGCTCGATTCATCGAGGCTGGGCTCAAGACGTACCTCGCGGACGCTCGGCTCGGCGTTCGGACCACCACCGACGACCTGACCGGCACTGTGGTGGATGAGCCGGCCGGACCGCCGGCCGAATGGCCCGCCCAGGGTGCGGTGGCGGAGGCGCTCGAGGCACTCACGGGTCGAGTGAAACAACGTCCGCCGGCGTTTTCGGCGAAGAAGATCGGCGGGCGGCGGAGCTACGAGCTCGCACGCTCCGGTACGCTGCTCGAGCTCGAAGCGGTGGACGTACTGATCGAGTCGGTCGCGTTGCTCGAGTACGCGCCGCCCCGGCTCCGGTTCCGCGCCGAGGTTGGGCCGGGCACCTACATCCGGGCGCTGGTCCGGGATCTGGGCGACGGGTTAGGCCTCGGGGCCCATTGCACCGGGCTCCGGCGCGAGCGGGTCGGGAGTCTCCGCATCGACGACGCGGTTCCGCTCGCGGCGCTGACGGGTGGTGAGCCATTGATCGCGCCGGCGGATCTCGTCGGCATGTTGCCCCGGGTGCGGCTCGATGCCGCCGAGGTGAGCGCGGTCAGGCACGGACGGGCGATCGGCACCGCCGGCGCCGGCGCCGGACGCGCAGCGCTGGTGGAGGGAGACGAGCTGATCGCGATCGCGGAATCCCGGTCCGGTCGTTGGCAGCCCACCGTCGTCCTGAGCCAGGCGTGACCTCGCCGCTACCGCCGCTCGCGCACGGCGCCGTCGTGACGGTCGGATCGTTCGACGGGATCCACCTCGGTCACCGAGCGGTGATCGACGAGGTGCTGGGCCGGGCCCGCCGGAGCGGGCGGCCCAGCCTGCTCGTGACCTTCGAGCCGCACCCGACCCGGGTCCTGCACCCGGAGCGGGCTCAGCCCCTGCTCACGCCGGGGATCGAGCGGCGCGAGGCGCTCGCGGAAACCGGGCTCGACTACGTGGCGGTGCTCCGGTTCGACCCGGCGATGGCGGCGCGAACGGCGGAGTCGTTTGTGACCGAGATCCTCCGGGGATCATGCCAGATGGCCGAGCTCGTCGTGGGGCACGATCACGGCTTCGGCCGGGGCCGCTCCGGCGACGCCGCCGCGCTCTCGGCGTTAGGCGCTCGGCTCGGGTTCGAGGTGACCGTCGTCGCGCCGGTCGCGGAAGCGGAGGGAGGCGTGGTCTCGAGCAGCGCGATCCGGGACCGGATCCGGCGCGGCGACCTCGCGGAGGCGGCCCGTGCGCTCGGGCGCCCCTATCGGGTCTCCGGGCCGGTGCGGCGGGGCGCGCAACGCGGGCGGACGTTAGGCGTGCCGACCCTCAACCTGGCACCGCCGCCCGAGAAGCTGCTTCCGCCGGACGGCGTCTACGCCGTCAGAGTCGAGTGGGGCGGGGGCACGGCGCTAGGGATGCTGAATCAGGGTCCCCGGCCGACCGTCGGCGACCCGACCCGGTGGCTCGAAGCCCACCTGTTCGAGTTCGACGGCGACCTGTACGACCGGATCGTCCGAATCGAGTGGGTGGCCAAGCTGCGCGAGATCCAGCGGTTCGGCTCGCTCGACGAGCTGAAAGCCCAGCTCGCGCAGGATCGTGCGGCAGCCCGCACCGCTTTGGGTGTGGGAGAACGTCCTCTAACGGTGTAATCACGATGTTCAATACCATTCGGTCACGGCTCATCGTCGTCGGCATCCTGCTGGCGGCGTCGATCATTGCGCTCATTCCGCGGGACCGCACGGTCGCCTACCGCGAGGGTGGCCGGGTCAGCTACCGGACCGAGCGCAAGATCCCGGTCAACCTGGGACTGGACCTCCAGGGCGGTATGCACTTGGCGCTCGAGCTCGACCAGTCGAAACGGGTCTCGGCGGATCCCGCGAAAGACGCTGAGCTCGCGGTCACGGTGCTCCGCAAGCGAATCGACGAGTTCGGCGTGCTCGAGCCGTTGGTCCAGCGAGTGGGCAAGGACCGGATCGTGGTCGAGCTCCCCGGGTTGAAAGACCCGGCCCGCGCCAAGGGGATCGTGCAGCGCAGCGCGTTCCTCGAGATGCGGATCACCGACAAGACCTCGGCGCTCGAGAAGGCGATGCCGAGCATGGACCGGGCGCTCCGCGATCTCGGGATCACGGCGGGTGCCGGAGCCAAGGCCAAGAGCACGGCGGTCGAGAAGCTGCTCGGCGGCGATTCGACCAAGGCGGCCCAGGACACGACCAAGGTCGAAGGCGGCGTGCTCGCGTCCCTGATCCAGGCGAACGGGGGCGGGACCCCGGGCGAGTATCTCGTCGGCGAGGCCGCGTATCCCCGAGTCGATTCCCTGCTGCAGCTCCCGCAAGTCCACCGGCTCTGGCCCCGGGGTATCGAGTTCTTCTGGGACCGCCAGCCGACCAGCGTCGGCACCGCGCAGTATCGCTATCTCTACGCCCTGGAGGACAAGCCGATCATCACCGGCTCGAGCCTCGTCAACGCGCAGGCGCAGGTCGATCCCCTGACCAACCAGTCCGTCGTCCTCTTCGAGCTCGACCGACTCGGCGGACGGAAGTTCGGGCAGGAGACCGGCAAACACGTCAATGACTACATGGCGATCCTCCTCGACAATCAGGTGCAGGGACGCCCGCCCGTCATCCAAAGCCGGATCGAGCGGCGGGGCGAGATCCGGCTCGGAAGCCGGTCGCTGCAGGATGCCCAGGATCTCGCGCTCACGCTCAGGGCCGGCGCGCTGCCGATCCCGCTCAAGATCGTCGAAGAGCGACAGGTGCTCGCGTCGCTCGGTCAGGACTCGATTCGACAGGGGATCACGGCGGGTATTGTCGGTACGCTGCTCGTGATCCTCGTCATGGTGGGGTACTACGGACTGAGCGGCGTGCTCGCGGTGAGCGCGCTGGTACTCTATGGCATCCTCACGTTCGGAACGCTGTCGGTGTTTGAAGCGACACTCACGCTCCCAGGATTGGCCGGCTTCGTCCTCTCGATCGGAATCGCGGTCGACGCGAACGTCCTGATCTTCGAACGAATGCGGGAAGAGCTCGCACTCGGAAAGACGGTGCGCCTCGCGATCGACGAAGGGTTCAAGCACGCGATGCCGGCGATCATCGACTCGAACCTGGCGACGGTGCTCACCGCGCTGTTCCTGTTCCAGTTCGGGACCGGCCCGGTCAAAGGCTTCGCGGTAACGCTCATCATCGGTATCTTCGCGTCGCTCATCACCGCGGTGTTCTTCACGCGGACGCTCTACATGATCTGGCTCAAGCGCCGCCCGGACATGGCGACGATTCCGCTCGGCAATCTTCGGCTCTTCAAGAACGCCCACTACGACTTCATCAGCTACCGGAGGATCGCCTACGGGGTCACCGGGGCACTGCTCGCCGTCGGTTTGGCATTCCTCATCTTCCGTGGTGTGAACGAGAGCGTCGAGTTCACCGGCGGCACCCTGATGCAGATCAAGCCGGACCAGGCCGTCACGGTCGACAAGATGCGGAGCGGTCTCGACGCCGTCGGCTTGGCGGGCGCCGAGATTCAGCCGTTCGCCGGGTCGAACGAATTCATGATCCGCGCGCGCGTGGCCGCCCCCGGGACGGACGCGAACAACACGCAGGCGACAGCGACCGCGGTCACCAAGGCGCTGGATCAGATCGTCGGCCCGGGCAAGTACACCGTCGTTCACACCGAGTCGGTCGGGCCGAAGGTCGGTGGAGAGCTCCGACGACAAGCGTTCCTCGCGATGCTGCTGTCGTTCATCGCGGTGCTGATCTACCTCGCGTTCCGGTTCGAGTGGCGCTTCGGAGTCGCCGCGGTGATTGCAACCGCTCACGACATCTTCACTACTATCGGGTTCATCGCTGTGGCGCACCTCGAGGTGAGTCTGGTGGTGGTGGCCGGCGTCCTGACGATGGTCGGCTATTCCCTCAACGACACGATCATCATCTTCGACCGGGTGCGAGAGCATCTCAGGCGCGACCGGCGGAGCGACTTCGCCGGGATTCTCAACCAATCGATCAACGAAACGCTGCCGCGCAGCATCCTGACGCACGGCACTACACTCGGCACGCTGCTCGCCCTCGCGATCTTCGGCGGCGAGGTGATCCGGCCGTTCGCGCTGGTCATGTTCTTCGGCGTGTTCACGGGGACGTTCTCATCGATCTTCATCGCCGCCCCGGTGTTGCTCTACATCGAACAGCGGTGGCCCGGAGCGGACGCGCGCGGCGTGCGAACGTCCTCGCCGGGGAAGCCGGCGACCGCACCGAACACGCGGCGCCCGCAGCCCGCGAATTGATGGGGGAAGCCGGCGACCGATGAGGTCCGGGCCGACACCCGTTCGAATCCCGGGCCCTGTCGCCGTGCGCCGATGCTGATCGACACGCATTGCCACCTCGCCGACCCAGCGTTCTCCGCTGACGTCGGCGAGGTGGTTTCGCGAGCGGTCGCGGCAGGCGTTCACCACACGGTGGTGATCGGTGAGTCCGCCGCCGCTGCGGAACGCGCATTCGAGCTGGCGGCCGGCGATGCCCGGCTCTCGGTGAGCACCGGCGTTCACCCGCACGACGCGAGCGGCTGGTGCGCGGACGAAGAGGCTCGGCTGCGTCGAGCGGCCGCTCGGCCGGAGCTCGTGGCGATCGGGGAGATCGGCCTCGACTATCACTACGATCATTCGCCCCGCCCGCGGCAGCAGGAGGTTTTCGACCTCCAGATGGCGATCGCGGCAGAGCTCGAGCGGCCGGTGGTGATCCACGCCCGCGAGGCCGACGACGACATCGCCGCCATTCTGCGAAATTATCCACGGGTTACCGCCGTCCTCCATTCGTTTTCCAGCGGCGTGGACCTCTTGCGCACCGGGGTCGCCCTGGGCCACTATGTGTCGCTCAGCGGCATGCTCACGTTCAAATCGTGGCGGCTGGACGACGCGGTTCGCGAAGTCCCGCTCGAGCGTCTGTTGGTTGAGACGGACGCTCCGTACCTCGCGCCGGTCCCCTGCCGCGGCAAGCGGAACGAGCCCGGCTACGTCGTCGCGGTCGCGAAGCGGCTTGCGGATGTGGTGGGCACGAGCTTCGAACGGATCTCGGAGATCACCACGGAGAATGCGGTGCGGGTGTTCGGGGCGAGGCTCCGGATGTAGTGAGGCTGTTGGTGAATCGCGGCGCGAGGTCCGAGCGTTGCGGAGTAGATCACTCGCTCCGCTCGGGATGACAATGATGAGATCGCTTCGCTCGGAATGACACCGTGGTTTCGAGATCGGACGCTGGCTTCAGGCTCGGAATGCCAAAGACGGAGACCTCTTGACGACCGTTCCCTCTGATATCGCCATCGCCCAGGCCGCCCGGATGCGGCCGATCGCCGAGGTCGCGGCCGAGGTCGGGTTGTCCGCGGACGAAATCCTTCCGTACGGTAAGTTCAAGGCAAAGATCACCGCCGACGCCGTGGCCCGCCGCGAGCCGACCGGCCGGCTGGTGCTGGTGACCGGGATCACGCCGACGCCCGCCGGCGAAGGGAAGTCGACGGTGACCGTGGGCCTGAGCCAGGCGCTCCGCCGGTTAGGCAAGAAGTCCATCGTCTGCATCCGCGAGCCGTCGCTCGGCCCCGTGTTCGGCGTCAAGGGCGGCGCCGCGGGCGGCGGCTACTCGCAGGTCGTGCCGATGGACGAGATCAATCTCCATTTCACCGGCGACTTCCACGCGATCACCTCCGCGCACAATCTGCTGTCCGCGCTGCTCGACAATCACCTCCACCACGGCAACGCGCTCGGCATCGATCCCCGGCGAATCACCTGGCCGCGGACCATCGACATGAACGACCGGGCTCTTCGCCAGGTCATCGTGGGGCTGGGCGGCCTGAACGGCGGGCCGACCCGGGAGGACCGCTATGTAATCGTGCCGGGCAGCGAGATCATGGCGATCCTGTGCCTGGCCCGCGACCTCCCCGATCTCGAGGCGCGGTGCGCCCGGATCATCGTCGGCCTTACCCGGGATAAAAAGCCGGTGCTCGCGGGCGACCTCAAGGCGGCGGGAGCGATGACGCTCCTGCTCCGCGACGCGCTCCTTCCCAACCTGGTCCAGACCCTCGAGGGCGGCCCCGCGCTCGTGCACGGCGGGCCGTTCGGGAACATCGCGCACGGCTGCAACTCGCTCGCGGCCACCCGGCTCGGGCTCGCGTTAGGCGACATCGTACTGACCGAGGCGGGCTTCGGCGCCGACTTGGGGGCTGAGAAGTTCCTCGATATCAAGTGCCGCTTCGGCGGGCTCAAGCCGGAGGCCGCGGTGGTCGTAGCGACCGTTCGCGCGCTCAAGATGCACGGCGGCGTCAAGAAGGACGCGCTCGGCACCGCCGACCCGCCCGCGGTCGAGCGCGGCCTCGTGAACCTCGAGGCGCACGTCGCCAACATGCAGAAGTTCGGCCTTCCAGTGGTCATCGCGCTGAATCGGTTCACCGCGGACACCGAGGAGGAGATCCGCATCGTGCTCGAGGCGGCGAAGCGATGGGGCGTCCGCGCCGCCCTGAGCGACGTATGGGCCGAGGGCGGGGCGGGCGGGGAAGCGGTCGCCCGCGAAATCCTCGACGTGCTTGCCGAAGGCAAGAGCAATTTCAAGCCGATCTACGACGCGGCGCTCCCGATCAAGGCCAAGATCGAGACCATCGCGCGCGAGATCTACGGCGCCGATGGGGTCGACTACACCGCGGTTGCGGACCGCGCGATCGCCCAATGCGAGTCGATGGGACTCGGGGCCACGCCGGTGTGCATGGCCAAGACCCAGTACTCGTTCAGCGACGATCCAACCAAGCTCGGCCGGCCCCGCGGCTTTCGGATTACGATTCGGGATGTGTACCCGTCGGCAGGCGCGGGATTCGTCGTTGCCCTCGCCGGAGAGATCATGACCATGCCCGGCCTCGCCAAGGTCCCCTCGGCCGAAGCCATTCGCGTTCACCCTGATGGAACCATAGAAGGGCTCTTCTGATGATCGAATTCGTGAGCACCACCGGCGCGCCCAAGGCGATCGGCCCCTACAGCCAGGCGACCATCGCCGGCAATCTGGTCTACACCGCAGGCCAGATCGCGCTCGATCCCGTGTCGATGCAGATCGTCGGCGGTGGAGTGGGCGATCAGACCGAACAGGTGATGAAGAACCTCGACGCCGTGCTCAAGGCGGCAGGGACTGATCTCTCGAAGACCGTCAAGACCACCGTGTTCCTCACCGACATGGCGGACTTCGCCGCGATGAACGAAGTCTATGCCCGGGCGTTCGGCGATCACCGGCCGGCGCGCTCGACCGTGGCCGTCGTCGGGCTTCCGCGGGGAGTCAAGGTCGAGATCGAGGTGGCGGCCGCGAAGTAGATCGAGTGGAACCGAGGGGGTGGATCGGGCCTGGTGGCTCGGCCGGTCTTCAAAACCGCGACTGGGAAACCCTCAGGGTATGCCCAGGTGGGTTCGATTCCCACACGCTCCCGCCACTTGGCTGCTCTGGCCTGGGCCGCGAGCCTGACCGGCTTAGATTTCCGGCCTCGCGCGTTCACCATGGGCTCGAGGACCCGAGATATCCGATCCCGCATCGAATCCCCTGACCGGCGCCTGCGGGGGCTCACCGTCGTCTTGTTGTTGCTTGCGGCGCCGCCGATCCACGCCGTCGCGCAGAAGCCGCCCGTGCGGCCCGACTCGTCGGTCGCGAAGCCGGCCCGGCCCGACTCCGCCGCCAAACCGGGGATCTCGCTCCCGCCGGTGTTCGACAAAGGCCCGAAAGCGCCGGGCATTCCAGGTGATCTCCGGCCGTTCCCCGCGTTCTTCATGTCGCTGGCCGTGCCCGGCCTGGCCCAGGCCAAGCTCGACCGGAAGCTCACAACCGGGCTGTTCGTGGCGGTGGAAGGGCTGAGCATCGGCATGATGCTCAAGGCAAGTCAGGAGCTCAAATATCTCCGGGCCGTGCACGCCGATTCCGCGAAGACGCTAGACAAAGCGCAAGAGAAGCAGGACTGGCTCGTGCTCCTCGCCTTCAACCATCTGTTTTCCGGGCTCGAAGCCTTCGTATCGAGCCACCTGCAGGACTTTCCCGAGGACGTGAAGCTCTCGGCGGCGCCTCGCGGGTACGGCTTTCAGGTCAAGGTTCCGTTCCGAATCCGGTGAGCGCGGGCCGGCTCCAAGAGCCGTCACCGGTCCGCGACTACGGCCACTGGCGGAGGCCGATATCGGTCTCGGTGACGACCGCATAACGCTGGCCGTCGATCCAGGCTCCGGGGTTGAGGTAATGACGGCCCGGCTCGGGCTCGCCGGTGGCGGGCCGATGCGTGTGGCCGAGGACGAGCAGGTCGATGGTAGGATCTTGCCGAATCTGTTCGCCGGCCCACTCGGCCTGGCGTGCGGCGGCTTCCACAAGGACGGAGTCCTGGCGGCCCGGGTCGGCGAGGCGCGGGCTCATGGCCCCGACGAGCGCGAAGCCCACGGTGGGATGGAGAAAGCCGAAGACCCGGGCCGTGAACGGATGCTTCGTGATCCGGTGCAGCAACGCGCCGCCCCAGTGCGTCTCGGCAACGCCGTCCCCGTGCAGAGCGACGACCCGGCGGCCGGCCGCTTCGAAGCGGACCTCGCCGGCCGAGAAGATGATGCCCATATCCCGATCCCAGAACGAATCGCCCCACCGATCGTGGTTGCCGCCGGTCATGACGATCGGCATCCGGCGCCGGAGATGGGCAAGCGCGGCGGCCGCCAAAAACCCGCTCCGCGGCACGACCTGCCGGTATGCGAACCAGAAGTGGAAGAGGTCGCCGTTGACGAGCAGGCAATCCCCGAGCGTCGGCGCCGCGTCGAGGAAGGCGAGCAGCGCCTCCTCGGTCGGCTTCGGTGCCGCGCCGAGATGGGCGTCGCTCACCACGACGAGTTGAGTCCCAAGCATCGCAGAAGATACAGAGCGGAGGCACGAATGAGCCATGTCGAGCCGATCTCGAGCGTACGGGTCCGGGTCAATTACAGCGAGACCGATCAGATGGGCGTGGTCTACCATGCCAATTACGTGATCTGGCTCGACATAGCCCGGACCGAGCACCTTCGGCAGACCGGGGTGACGTACGCGGAGCTGGAACGGCAAGGGATTCGGCTCGCGGTCGGCCGGCTGCAGGTCCGGTACATCGAACCCGCGAAATACGACGATGAGATCGTGGTGCGGTGCTGGGTGCGCGACGCCGGGTCACGCCGAATCAGCTTTGGCTACGCAGTGGACCACGCCGACGGGCGGCTGCTCGCCACCGCCGTCACTGACATGTACGTGCTCGACGCCGCGTTTCGATGGACCCGTCTCCCGGCAGAGGTGAAGGCCCAGCTCGAGCCGGTGAAAGACCCGGTCCGCGTTGTCGATCGGTAGCGCAGAGACAATTGGGGGCGCGAGCTTCAAACCGGAAAAGCAAAGGGCCCTGCCATTGGCAGAGGCCCGATCGCTGCGCCGATCTCAGGCTACGTCAACGCCTTTCGCCGCCGGCGGGCTCTGCGCACATGCCTGTCGTCCCGTGCACAACCGGCCGGAACCCGCCGCGTTATGAGTCACCCGGAGCACCAGATAGATCGATTGGACCGGCCCAGCGTCGTGAGTCGGCCCGATCGCCCGCACCAACCCCAGTCGTGCGCGGCGTCCCTACTCGAACCCATCACCCCCGGCTATCATCCAGCCATGCACCGACTTGTAATGGGGCTCCCAACCCTGGCGCTCCTGGTGAGCGGCTGTGGTGGGAGCGCCGTTACCGTTCCGCGCCCGACCGTCTATGCACCTGCCACCGAAGAAGAGGCGACTGCCGCCGCGGAGCGGACCACGCCAACCGAGTCCCGCGAGCTTCGCTTCCGGTGGCAGTTCCGCGACGATCGGGGCGCCGCGGGAGGTCGAGGGCGGATCAGGCTCGCAGTGCTCGATTCGGTTCGCCTCGATGTCACCGGTCCCCTTGGGTCCGGCCACGCCGCGGCGTTCGTGCTGGGGGACACGGCGATCTGGGCCCAGCCGGAAGAGGACGTCAAGAAGCTGGTGCCCAACTATTCCCTGTTCTGGGCGATGCTCGGGATCGCGAGGCGGCCCCCCGCGGGGACCACGATCCGAAAGTTTGGGAACGAAACGGTCTCCGCCTGGCAGTACCACCACGGAGCGGACACGCTGGACTATGTGACGGTGGCCGGGTCGCCGAAGCGGTTCTACGCGGAAGTTCGGCAGGGCGGAAAAACCACCGGCACCGTCGAGACTCAGATCGGGGCCGACGGCCGGCCAATCTCGGCTCGGCTGATCGTCCCCAGCGTTCCGGCCCGTCTCGATATTACGTTTTACTCAAACGTGAAGGCCAAACCTTTTGCGGCTGATACCTGGACTCCTCCTGAGCCTTAGCGCTCTCTCGCTGAGCGGCTGTCTTTACGGCTTCTCAGGTGGAGGTTTGCCGCCGGCGATCAAAACTGTGGCCGTGATTCCGTTTGAGAATCTGACCTCCGAGCCGGCGTTGACTCAGGAAATCAACCGCGCAGTCCGCGAAGCCGTCGAGAGCCGGCTCGGGTTACGCCAGGCGGGTGAGAACCAGGCGGACGCGATCGTCCGAGGCACCATTCAGCGTTACGAGCCGGACGTTCCCATCGCCTTCACCGGCGATCAGAATCGCGGCGCCGATGTGACCAAGCGCAAAGTCATCATCACCGTGAACGTGCAGATCTTCGACCAGAAGGCGCAGAAGATCCTCTGGGAGCGCCAAGGCCTCACGGTCGAGGGCGACTACAACACGACCCAGGAAATCCAAGGCCGCCAAAAGGCGCTGACGCGGCTCATCTCCGACATCGTGGACGGAGCGCAGTCCCAGTGGTAAACGGCCCGGGCTCGTCGACCCGGGGCAAGAGCCAGCTCGGCTGCCTGGTCACGATCGCGCTGATCATCGCCATCGTCTACTACGGCAACAC
>JBDTOH010000100.1:0-12904 GCA_039933355.1 Gemmatimonadota bacterium
CCTTGTCGCCGTCGATGTAGGTGATGGCGCTCCGGCAGGCGGCGGTATTCATGAACGCCGGGTCGTAGGTCATGAGCCCGAAGTCGTCGTCGTTCACTCTGATCTGCCGGAGGTCGACCGCCTTGATGGTCTCCTCGCTGATCGGAAGCTCGTAGGTCTTCCCGGTCCGATTGTCGGTGATCGACAGGCTGTCCTTGGCCACGAGACTCCATCCTTCCAGTGCGCTGACGTTTGTTGAACGTGTGGTACAAAACTAATGACGCATGCAACCGGTGCGCTCGCCCCAACTTATTATGCGGGATTCCCGCCCCGGAGAGCACTTGGCCAAGCACGAGCCGGATCCGCAAAGTCGCGCCCGAGGGCTGTTCGCGGGGATTGAATTGGGCGTGAGCTTCAAGGGGAGCCCCACCCCCGCCGACCACCGCGGCCGAGAATCATCCTCCGGGGAGCTGAGGCTGATCGAAGCCTTGGCGCGCGAGCTCCTCGCTCCCCAGCTCGATTTCCCGCGACTCGTGACCAGCTGGGCCGCGGCTCAGCCGGTGCCCGAGACGTGGCTTTCCGAAGAGACGCCGCTCGCGATCCAAGCGCTCCGAACCAGTGGCGCGCCCGCTCCCGACGATTCCTTCGGACCCGGGCTTGGCGCCGCCCTGGTGACGCTGCCCGTTGCCCTCAGAACCCATCGTACGCCGGCCAATCTCATTGGGGGGACCTACCACATCAGCCGGCTGCTCGACCCCCACCCGCTGGGGAACTGGGCCGCGGTCGCGGTTAACGTCGCGGTGGCCTGCTTTATGGCGGGGCGCCGGGACTTCGTCCCCGACGTACTCGAAGCGCTCAAGGCAAACGATGCCCCGGGCGCGATGATGGAAACCATCGAGCGGGTCCCGATCTGGAGGCGCCCCACTCCCGCAGCGCCGGATGGGCGCGCGGGTGGAATGCTTCCGGAGCTTGAAACCGTCCTATGGGCCCTCCATCACGAATCGCAGCCGGATCGAGTCACGAGCCACCTCTCCCCCGGGCTCGCTCGGTCGATCGGCCTGGCGTTGATCGGGGCCCGCGACGGGGAGACGGCCGTGCTCGCACTCGCGCCGGAGCGCGTGCCGTCCGTCGAGCTGGACCGCCTCGCCGAGCAGCTTGCCGGCTGATTGGAGGGAGTCGACACTCCGAGCTGTCGTCCGCGCGGAGCCGTAGCCCAGCCTGCGGGTAACGTGGGTGAGTTGGAGAACCGCAGTCTTGGTCAGTTCGCTCCGCCCCGGGCCAGCCAGCGGCGCCTCATCGATCCCGTCGTGAAGTCTCGCCCGATGATTTTCTGGATCAGTCTCGCCCTGAACGTGTAGCCCCGCGCGTCGGCGGCGAGCCATCGGGACCACTCGAGCTCGTCCAGCGCCGCATCGACCCGATCGGCCGGGAGCTCGAGCAGCAGCGTTAGGCGTTCCGGATCGACTCGGTCCGGCCCGGCGGACGCCGCGCCGAGCACGAGCTGCGCATCGGGGGAAAGGCGGCGGAAGCCGACCCGCACGGCGGCCACGACCGCATCCGGAAGGTCGCCCGGGAGCGACTGGCTCAGCGTCACGGCCGGTCGGGGCCATGACTCGGCTCCGGGTGTCGAATCGACGCCCAGCGCGATTGCGTGCAGCAGGTCGACCGCGAGGAGTGGATAGCCGCCGGTCTCTGCCATCACACGCCGGCTGAGTCGATCGAGCGCCGGCTGATCCATCCCGGGCACGGTCCACTCGGCCAACCCACGAATGGCGGCCGCATCCAGCGGCCCGAGCAGGATCAGTGCCCCTGGGAGATCGTGGCCCACTCGGGCCTCGAGGCGTTCGAGGTCGGCGCGGCTCGGATAGGTCGCGAAGGCCAAGACGAGCAGGAAGGGTCGGCTGTGAACGTCTCGGATGAGAGCCTCGAGAGCGAGGATCGACTCGCGGTCGCACCACTCCGCGTCGTCGATTGCGAGGACCACCGGCGATTCCCTGGAGATGGATTCGACGATGTCCGTGAACGCCGCCCCCAGCGCGAGCGGGGAGGCAAGACGGGCCGCGGGAAACCGATCCGTCCACGCCGGTAGATCACGGGCAAAGAGCGCCAGCGCCTCTACGCGTGCGCCGGCCAAGCCGCGGGCGTCGAGGAGCCCGTCGCGGACCAGTGCCATGATCCCGGCGCCTGGAGAGCCATGGTCGGCTTCGACGGTTCGCGCGACGGCTGCGACCGCGCCCTCGATCACAGTTAGGCGGACCAACTCCTCGACCAGACGGCTCTTGCCCGTTCCGAGATCGCCGCTCACGACGGCGACCGCCGCGCGCCCGCCGGCGGCGATCGCCCAGGCTCCCTGGAGCCGCTCGAGCTCGGACTCACGCCCGACCAAGGGAGCCCGGCGCCGATCAGATTCTGCCGTCGCCCCTCGGCGAACCCGCGGCTGAGGCAGGCGGCGCAGGCGCTCGGCGAGCGCGGCGAACTCGGCGCTCGGAGCAACGTCGAGCGAATCCGCGAGAGTGGCTCGGTAGCGCTCGTAGTGCGCGAGCGCGCCCGGAACGTCGCCGGCGAGCGCGAGGACCTCGACGGCCGCCCGTGCAATCGGCTCCGCTTCCGGATCGAGCCGCGTCGCGCGCGCGGCCGCCAGTCGGCCCTTCTCGCTGTTTCCCGCGCGAGCAAGCTCGACCGCGCGATGCGCCAAGATCTCGGCCCCGCGAGCTCTCCAGACTCGTCGTTCCGAGCGCAGCCAGTCCTCGAACTCGTTTGCGCCGGGAACGCCGAACCCCTCGAGGAACTCGCCGTTCACGAGCGCGGCGGCCGTCTCGCGGTCCCCGTTCCCGATCGCCGCAAGGATCTCGTCGAGGTCGAGCTGAATCGCGGTCGGCGTCAGGGAAACCTGGTCGACCGAAGTCACGACCGCGTCGGATCCGGCCGTCCGGCGAATGATGCGGAGCGCTTCGTTCAGCGAGTGGCGGGCGGCGCTCTCAGCTCGGTCACTCCACAGGAGGCCGAGGAGGTGTTGGCGGGTCCGAGTCTTTCGGGGCGAGCAGGCGAGATAGATGAGCAACGCGAGGTGCTTCCGCCACAGCAGCTCGGGTGGCGGTGGGATGCCGTCGGCCAGGATGGCGGCGGGGCCTAACGTGCGGATTCGGATCACGGGGCCGGGCACTTGTGAACGGCGAGCGCCGCGGTCGCGCTGTCCGCTCGAGCCCGGGCCCAGGCAGAGCCCGCGCGCCAAAGCCGCGCCGTCTCACTCAAGACCGCGCAGAGCTCGTCCCCTTCGTTCCCGAGCATTGCCAGAATTCCCGCACGGCGCCATGCGAAGTATGGACCGAAGGCCCAGTCCACCTCGGCGGCCTGGGCGGCGTCCACCGGCGTGCGGTAGAGATGGAGGTGTTCATAACTCCGGAGCTCTCGCTTGACCCCACCGTACTGTCGGATCTGGAGCAGCCAATCTCCTCGGCGCCAGCGGAGCAGAGTCGGCAGGAATGGGTCGACGCTGGGGCCGGGCTCGAGGGGATGCATGCTGTCGGTCATCGCCACCGCCGCCGCCGGATTGCCTTGCCGTGCCAGCTGGTCGGCGGAGAGCGCCAGCTTGAGCTCGTCGGGCACAGGGACAGAGCCGGCGCCTTTCTGCTCGCTCCGGCGGACGCCGGTCAACATCGAGAGCATCCACTGCGCCCGATTCCGAAGCGCCGGCTGGTCGGTCTCGCTCGCGAACCCGGCCAGCTCACGAAGCGACGCCTTCTGACGGGAGGAGTCAGCCCGGAAGAGAGCCTGAGCCGCTTCCCATTCAAACAGGAACAGGGTCAGTTCCGGCCCGCGATCGAGCCGTCGCAGTTGCTCCGCCGCGCGGCCCGCCTCCTCGTCCCCTCCAAGGGCCGTCGCCCCGAAAAGCTGCGCGAGCCGCCCACTTTGCACCAGGTCCGGTCGAGTCAGCTGCTCCGCGAAACGACCACCCATGTAGACAGCCGCTTCGGGACTCCCCATCGTTGGGAGAATCCGCGGACCGGCGCCGACATCCGGGAGATCCCAAATATGGGGGGTTTGGAGCACCTGATCGATCCGCTCCCGGGCCGCTGTGGGGCTCGCGAATCGCCACAGGAACGCGATGTGGAGGCACTGCTTGATCCCCTCGGAGATGCCCCCCTCCATCGGTGCCTGGTCGAGCGAGTCGAGCGCGGCGGAAGCCCGGCTGCGATCGCCTAACGAGAGCGCGAGCCAGGCCAGATGCTCCCAGCCCGGAGCGAAGCTCGGCTTGAGCTTGACCGCGCGGCTGAGCAGCTCGAGCGCCTCTTTGCGGCGCTTGCCTCGAAGGACCGCCCGATGAAAAGCCTCGTCTCCCGCTTCGAACCAGCCGACCGCGAAGTCCTTGGTCTCTTCGGCCGCCTGTTTGAGCAGGTCGTACCGGGCCGGCGCCGGTGCGGCATAAGCACGGATCAACGATCGGTAATGGGGTGGGAACCGATCTTCGTGGGCGAGCACGCGGTCCACCCGTCCAGGCGTCTCCGGCCGGGCGAGCCACCGCTCCACGTCCATGAGCCGGTAGGCACAGAGAAGACAGGTTGAATCGAGCGCTTCGGCATCGCGATAGAGCCGGAACGCTTGCTCATAGCGCGCTCCGCTCCACGCCCGCTCGGCTCGAAACCATGCCTGAAGACCGGCGGGCGTGGTCGGGAGCGCCTTTCGCGGAAGCCAACCGTCCGTGTCGGTTTCGCCGAGGTAGAGCGCCTGGACTATGGAATCGGTCAAGGCGTCGAGCAGAGCGACCCAGTCGGCTCGAGGCCGGGTGGCGGTGGTGACGGTGAGTGTGGCCGGGAGATCCGGGCCGAGCAGCTCGGCGGTCAATCTGATCGAGGCGCCCTCGGTTCGCGCCGCGGGGACGATGCGGATGCGCCCCTCTGACTCTCGGGAGCGGAGTGCGAAGTCGGTGTTCCGAGATAGCCGGTCGCGGAGGGCGCGATCGAGCGAGTCACCCCATGCAGCCGGTGCGGTGACGAATCCGGCGACGTGCAACGGCATCGTGCCGCGCGCGACCGGCGTTGGGGTTCGGGTCACCAGCCACACGAGGGCCGCCGCGGCGATCACGACCGGGACCAGCACCAGCCAGGGCCGCACGTTAGGCGCGCCGCCGCTCCACCCGGCTCGCATCGCCGCCGCGGAGGGCCACCGGTCGCGTGCGTCCAGTGCAAGGGCTCGGCGGAGCGGGCCCCGTATCCGAGCAGGAACCCCGGCCCAATCGCCCGCTTGCGGAGGAGTTCCTGGAGGCCACGGCGTCCCGGTGGTCGCTTCGTAGAGTACGAGACCGACGGCGTAGAGGTCGGTTTGGGCGGTCGGCGGGGCTCCCCACCTTTGCTCGGGGGCCATGTAGCCGGGCGTGCCGGCCCACTCAGCGCCCGGCGGCTCCGTGACCGTGACCGTCGTCTCGGCCCGGGCGATTCCGAAGTCGCCGACGAGCGCGCGGTCCGGCTTGAGCAGGATGTTCGACGGCTTGATGTCTCGGTGGATGATGGCGGCATCATGAGCGGCCCCGAGCCCGGTGAGGATGTCCCGCGCCAGGCGGTCGACGGCCTCCGCCTCGAGCGGGCCGGCCTCAGCCAAACGCCCCGCGAGCGTCTCGCCCTCGACATACTCCATCACGTAGTAGAAGAGGCCGTCGACCTCCCCCGCCTCGTGGACCGTGACGACGTTGGGGTGCGCGATCTTGGCGAGCATTCGCGCTTCTCGAAGAAACCGGGCCGCTTCGGCGACCGTCGCCAGCCCTGGCATGAGGACTTTGACAGCGACGGGCCGGCGGAGAGCGGGATCCTGCGCGAGATAGACAATCCCCATCCCGCCGGCCGCGAGCTGTCGCACGAGCTCGTACCGGGGGGCCAGGCCCAACCGCAAGCGCTCGAACAGGGCGTCCATGGAGACCGGTAATATCCCGTCCAGTGGAGCCGTCCGTAAGGGTTCGGGCCCCGGCGGCGGCGGGCCCGAGGAAGAGCGGTCTTGTGGCGGCCGGCCGGATCACCGGCCCGGGCCGCGCCACGCCTAACGGCGTTCGCCCAGGGTCACGCTGCAGGTCGTCTCGAACCCGCCCCGGATGTTGTAGACCGTCCGGACGGTGAGATGCTTTGGGGTGAGGGCCTTGAACAAATCCTCGGCGATCCGGGCGGTCGCGTGCTCCTGAAAGATCCCGACGTCGCGATAGCTCGTCACGTAGTACTTCAAGCTCTTGAGCTCGACGCACTTCGTCCCGGGAACGTAGGTAATCGACAGGCGGGCGTAGTCCGGCAACCCGCTGTACGGACACACCGCGCTGAATTCGCTCGTCTCGGTGAGGATCTCCTGCTCCGGACCGGCGTAGTCGAAGGTCTTGAGCACCGCGGCGTCGATGTGCTCCGGTCCGACGAACGGGATGGTCCGGCCTTCGGCAATGGCCATGAGCGTAGTCCGTGAAAGATGAACGAGAAACCTAAGCGGGGTCCCGGCCGGCGGAAGGTGCCTAACGAGTCGGGGACTTCACCCCGCTCGCGAGCCGGGGATCCCAGCGGAACGGCTCGGGCGGCCTGATCCGGACTTTGCCGAAGTCGGGATGGACCGGGTTGAGCAGGTAGTTGGACTCGTCGGGGACGATTGCGCTCGGGACTTGAAGAACCGCGGCCCGCCCACTCGCCACCCAGGCATCCCCCAATGCGGACAGCTCGCTCGGCGCGGGGTAGTCTCGCCAGGCACGAGGCAGCCCGGTGGGATCGAGTCGCTCGATCAGCGCCTCTTCGAACTCGACCGGGCAGAGCGAGTAGGCGGGGAGGAGCGCCGCGGCGTCGAGGTGGACCAGCACTTCAAGGACCGCGAGAGAGACGCTGCCCGCCGCGTAGGCCACCCGGACGCCCGGGTTGTTCCAGCGGCCGCCAAACCGGCGGGCGCCGGCCCCATCGAAGGCGGTTGCTGCATGCCGAGTTTTGACGAGCCGCCAGACCCGCATCGTCACGATGGGATGCCGTGTTCGAGCCGCCCGATCAGCGCCTCAACTTCTCGCGCTCCGACATCCGTGGTGGCAAGGTCAACCGGCACGCCACCACCGAGCGCCGGATGTCCCGTCGTCAGCCAGTGCCGCGCCGCGACGACGTTCCCCTCGAACAGATCGACTCCGGCCGCAACGACTCGGGCCGCGCGCAGAAGCCGATCCGACTCTTCGGGCGCGAGGCGACCCTCCACCTTTCGACGGGTCAACGTCCGCTGTGGGACCTGAATGAGCCGAGCGACCTCCGCGGCGGTGAGACCGGTCCGGCGCTGAAACCGCTCTACCGTTTGATAGGCAAATCCCTGATTGACCTGGCCCACGAGCGAGAGCGGCTCGCGGTTACGCAGCCCGAGCAGACCCGGGTAGCCGGTCGGCCCAAACCGCTCGGCGGACGGTTCGGCCCGGTAAGCGTCGATCGAGAGCACGGCCGTCTCGCGGACGGGAGGTAATGGCTTGGACATATGGCCAATGATACCAGGCCATATGGCTTGTCGCAAGGTCGGCGGCCAACTCCGCCTACGCCTTCTTCTTCCCCTCCCAGCCCGCGATGCCCTCCTCGAGCCAGACGTGCTGGTTCGCGATCACCTCTTGCGCCAACCGATACGCTTGGTCGTCCGCGTTGGCGAAGATTTCCTCGAACTTTACGATCACGCGCCAAGTGGCCTGCTGGCAGAAAAGATCGGCCAACTCGACCGGGGCGCGGTTGCGTGGATCTTTCTTGACGAGGAGCTGCGCCTTGGCGCACGCTGCGCTGATCGCGAACAGCTCGGCCCCGATCTCGACCATTCGGAAGAGCACCGACTGCTTCTTCTCCAGCTTCGGACCGAACCGAATCATTGCGTGGAACAGCGAGCGCGCGAGCCGTCGAGACGCCCGGTTCACGAATCTCAAGTGCTTGGCGAGCACGCCGAACTCCGCGTAGCGCGGCCACATGCCCCAGCCGAGATATTGCTTCGGATACCAGACGGCGTAGAACAGGCCGGCTCGCACGAACGACGCCAGCTTCTTGCCCGCGGAGCTCTTCGGATCGATGAGGTCGCCGGCCACCTTGAGGTGGGTGTCCACCGCTTCGCGGGCGATGAAGAGACGCATGATCTCGCTCGAGCCCTCGAAGATCAGATTGATGCGCCAATCCCGCATCGCCCGCTCGACCGGATCCGGCCGCTCGCCGCGCGACCTCAAGCTGTCCGCGGTCTCATAACCGCGACCGCCCTTGATCTGCAGCGTATCGTCGACGATTCGCCAGCCGACTTCCGAGTTCCACATCTTGGCGACGGCGGCTTCGAGGCGAATGTCGGTCTTCGGGCGATCGGACAGCAGGGAGCAGAGATCGCTCACGGCTTCCATCGTGAAGACCTCGCTCGCCATCCGGCCGATCTTCTGCGCGATCGCGTCGTGCTTCCCGATCGGCTGACCCCACTGAATCCGTTCGGCGCCCCACTTCCGCGCAATCTCGAGGCAGCGCTTCGCTCCGGTGACGCAACTCGCCGGCAGCGTCAACCGCCCGGTGTTGAGCGTGATGAGCGCGAGCTTGAGACCCTTTCCTTCGCCCCACAAGACGTTCTCCACAGGCACCTTGACGTCGTGGAACTTGAGGATGCCGTTCTCGAGCGCCCTGAGCCCCATGAAGTGAAGCCGCCGTACCACCTCGACGCCGGGCCACGCGGCCTCGACGATGAACGCGGTGATCTTCTTTGGCCCGGTCCGGGCCATGACCACCATCACTTCGGCGATCGTGCCGTTGGTGCACCACAGCTTCTCACCGTTCAGGATCCAGTGCTTGCCGTCGTCGCTCAGCTTCGCGGTGGTGGAAAGCCCCGCCGGATCAGAGCCGGCGGAGTTCTCGGTCAGGGCAAATGCCGAGATCGCGCCCTTCGCAAGCCGGGGGAAATACTTCTTTTTCTGGTCGTCGGTGCCGAACAGCTTGAGCGGCTGTGGAACCCCGATCGACTGGCTCGCCGAGAGGAGCGCCGTCAGGTTCGCGTCGACGCTCGAGACGAGCGAGATGGCGCGGGTGTACATCAACTGGCTCAGGCCCTGGCCCCCGTACGACTCCGGAATCTTGATCCCGAATGCGCCGATCTCGCGGAGCCCCTCGATCACATCCAGCGGGATCTTACCGTCCCGGTCGATCGCGTCGCTGTCCACTTTCTCGAGCACAAACTTCTCGAGCCGCTCGAGCAGCGGGGCCGCCTTCGCGAGATCTTCCGGCCTGGGCTCGGGAAATGGATGGATGAGCCGAAGGTCGAGCTTTCCCTCGAACAGCTCCTTGAGGAAGCTCGGATTCCACTCGGTCTCGCGGGCGGCCTCGGCGACCTCCCGGGCCTCCTGCGCCGACGCCTAGGAAGCCACGTTGACTTTCGTGTCGCCGCCGGGAGGGTTCATCACGCTCGTCATTGTCTCATCCTCGGTTCGTGAGCCAGCCTGACAGCAATTGGGTGACGTGCCGCTTGCGTCGTTCGATGAAATCGGGGGTCCGGTGATCGAGCCCGACCACCCGGCCTAACGTCGCGCCATGGATTTGCGGAAACCAGGTCAGCGACAGCAGGCTGAACAAAAACTGGGCCGTGTCGTCGGCCCGGTCCGGGTCGAGCCCAAGCTCCAGGGTCAGCGCTTCGAGCATTTCCTGGCCGACGGCGAGCCGGAGCGGCAGCTCGTCGAGATTGCGATCCTCGCGGAGCGCTTCCCGCTGGATCAGCTTGACGAAGTTCGGACGCAGAGTGAGGAAGTCGAAATAGTCGGAGACCGCCGCTGCCAGAATCACTTCCGGCGTCTGACCGCTGGCCAACGCCCGCTCGCGGCCTTCCCGGACGGCGTTGCGGACCTCCTCGAAGCACCGCTCGAGGACCGCCCGGTGCAGCTCCGCCTTGGATCCGAAGAAATAGCCCGGCGTGGCCCGCGACACCTGAGCCGCCTGACCGACATCACTCAGGCTGGTCTCTTCATACCCCTGCTCGGCGAACAGGCGTTCGGCCGCGTCGAGGATGAGCTCTCGGGTCCGGCCGGCGTTCCGCTCTTTTTCGCGGGTGGGGGCTGAGAGGGTCATATCGTTTGGTATAGGTTACTTGCTGAACGTCTAGCAAGTATACGGGTCCGAGCTAAATCAATCAAGGCTCCTCGCTTAAATTGCCTCCATCCTGTCCCTCGAGCCCGACTTTGCCTGATTCGGCCTGTCTTCGCTGCGGCTCCTCGGTTCATGAGGGCGCCACGTTCTGCGCCCATTGCGGCTCGCGGATCGGCGCCGCGCCCGCTCCTACACCGCTCCCGCCCGGATCGGTCTCCCGGACCCAGAGCCCGCAACCCGCGGTCGACGCCGGCAAGCTCCTCAGCAAGGCGTTAGGCGCCGGCTTCGAGGTCAAGAGCCTCGTCGGGCGGGGTGGGTTTGCGGAGGTGTACGAGGTCTGGGATCGCGGCCTCTCGCGCCGGCTCGCGGTGAAGGTCCTCCGGCCCGACGTCGCCTGGACCGCCGGGATGCTCGCGCGGTTCGGTGACGAGTGCCGAGTCCTCGCCAGCCTCAACCATCCCAACATCCTCCCGATCCATTGGGTCGGCGAGGGCGAAGGTCTCAACTACTACGTGATGCCCTATATCGAGGGGCAATCACTCGGCGAATACCTCCGTTCCTTCGGTGCTCTCCCCGTCGATCGGGCGCTCGAGATCGCCGTGCCGGTCCTCGAAGCGCTCAACCACGCTCACCAGGCGGGGCTGCTCCACCGCGACATCAAGCCGGACAACGTGATGATCGACTCCGCCACGGGCCGCCCGCTCCTGGTGGATTTCGGGATTGCCAAGCGGCTCGACAGCTCGGCGCCTGGCCTGACCCAGACCGGGTTCGTGGTGGGCACACCCCAATACATGAGCCCGGAGCAGGCGTTAGGCCAGGCCCAGCTCGACGCCCGGGCCGATCTGTACGCCTTCGGGGCGATGCTCTTTCAAATGGTCACCGGTGCGCCTCCCTACGAGGGCGATTCGTCGCAGGAGATCGTCGGCAAGCATCTCTCGGAGCCGATCCCCGTGCCGCGGGACCGAAACGCTCGGATTCCCGTGTGGCTCTCCGAAGTGATCGTGAAATGCCTTGCCAAGCGGCCGGTCGACCGATACCAGTCGGCGGCGCAGGTGATCGACGCCATCCGGGCCGGGCGCGCGCTCCCAGTGACCGACACGACGACCGCCGAGGCCATCGTCGAGCGGCTGAGCGGCCGGGAGTCGGCGCTCGGCGATCCGCGGCCGGCGCCACCCCCGTTGCCGCCGCCCGGCCCGCCGCCGCCCATCCGCCGGGGCGGCGCTGGAAAAGCGTTGGGCGTGGTCGCTCTCCTTGTCGGGGCCGCGGCCGTGTGGTTCTTCTTTCTTCGCGGGTCGGCGATCGACCTCGTCAACACATTTCCGGTGGCGGTGAGTGCGCAGGTCGCAAACGGAAGCCCAATCACGCTGGGACCGCTCGAGACGAAGCGAATTCCTCTTCAATCCGTGGGGTTTACCCGCGTCGCATGGACGGTAATCGCGCCGCGTGGCCCCGACGGCCGGACCATGGGCGACTCGGTCACCGGAGAGCTTCAGCTCCAGGCCGGACGAGGCACGGCGGAGCGGGCAATCCGGCTCGACGGCGCCCGGGTCCCCATGTTTCAGCCGCTGATCACCAACAACTCGAGCCAACCGCTCACGGTGAGCGTGAACGCGGGAACCACGTTTGCGCGAGACTGTGCGTGCGTTGTTTCCCCGGGAAGCGTCCGCCAGTCGATCGGCTATTACGCACTCTACCGCAACACGGCCGTTCAGGTCACCGACCCGGCCGGTCGCAAGGCAACGTTTCGCGACCTCGGACCCGAGGCGAGCAAACGAGGTGGACCGCTCGGCCTCTCATTCACCGATCGGGATTTGAGATAGCCGTCGAGGGCCAGACCCGATGATCCCGCCTCGCGTCCTCCTTGCCGACTGCGACCAGATGTTCGTCGCGGTCGCCAGGTTGGTGGATCCTGAAGGGGCGGGGAAGTCTGCCCTGCTCGTGGTCGGGGGAAGTGCGCAGAGCCGAGGGGTGGTCTGCTCCGCCTCGTACGAGGTGCGGGCGTTTGGGGTTCGGAGCGGGATGCCGATCTCCCGGGCCGCCCGGCTTTGTCCGGACGCGATGTTCGTCCCGGTACCGAGAAAAGCGTGCGTCGCGAAGAGTCGCGAAGTTCGGGCCGTCCTCGGCGAGTGGGCGCCCGCGATCCAAGCCGCGAGCATCGACGAGTTCTACCTCGACCTCTCCGGCACCGAAGCGGTCTACCGTCACGAGCCCCTCGACACCACCGCCCGGCGGATGCGAACCGCTCTCTGGGAGCGCACGGGGCTTCGACTGTCGATCGGCGGCGGCACCAATCGCCTGGTCGCCAAGCTCGCCGCCGAGCGCGCCAAGCCGCGACCTAACACGGACGGAACGGGCGTCCTGATCGTCCCGCCCGGCGAGGAGGCAGCTTTCCTCGCCACCCATCAACTCGCCGAGATCTCCGGAGTCGGGCCCAAGCTGCAGGAGCGGCTCCGAAAGTACGGTCTTGTCTCCGTTCGAGACGCCGTGCGAGTCGACCTCGCCGACTGCGAGCGCTGGCTCGGACCGCGGACCGGACGGTGGCTGTACGAACGGATCCGCGGCCGCGGCGGCGCCGAAGTCGATCCGAGCGGCGAAGCCAAGTCGATCAGCCGAGAGGAGACGTTTCCCCAGGACCTTGGCGCCGGCGAGGCGATCGAGACGGAGCTCGTCGCCCTCAGCTCGCGGTTAGGCGCGGACTTGCGCGAAGACGCGCTCCGGGCCCGGGTGGTGACCGTGAAGCTCCGCGACTTCGATTTTCGGACGCGCACTGCGAGTCGCACCCTCGACCGCCCGATCGATTCCAATCGGCTGATCGTCACGGTGGCCAAGGAGCTTCTTGGGTTGCTCCGTCGTCGCCGCGA
>JBDTOH010000101.1:0-12888 GCA_039933355.1 Gemmatimonadota bacterium
CACATCCCCCGATTCACCTCCATGCCACACCCCGCCTACCAAATCCCTCGCCAAAACCCGCGCCCGGCGGCCAAGCGGACGTCAGAGGACTGTCCTCAGAGAGAGAATGAGAGTGTCCACATGTCCTTCCCTGTGGACGGGTTTTTGCCGGCGCACCTCGTCGATCGCCGACTTCCCGCCGCCGAAAAGGGCCCATTCCGGACCCTCACCGCGCGAAGTGGCGGACCTCGACCTTCTCCCCGACCACGATCGTCAGCAGGTCTTCCGCCCCTTGAAGCGGCCCCGAATACGTCTTCCGGGTCTTGGTGATCACACTTTCAGCGCTGGGGGCGTGCGAATAGACCGCCAGCCGAGGCGCCACGCGGGTGAACACCTCACCGGCCTGCTCCGGCGTGGTGTGGTGCGCGATGATCGCCTCGATCGCCGAGGGGTTGGGATGGTCCGCCCGGTTCCGGATGATGTCCGGATCGACGACTTCGTGAATCAGGACGTCGACGCCTTTGGCAAAGCGGATCAGGTTCTCGGACATTCGGGTGTCTCCCGACAACGCGACCGAGCGGCCCCGGTAGTCGATTCGATAGCCGAGCGCGGGCCGGGTCAGGCCATGATCGACCATGAACGCGGTGACTTTTACACCGTTTTCGTCGAACACGACCCCTTCCGTGATGTCCTGAGCGACCACCTGGATCCCTGGAGCGTTGAGCTTTTCGTCCAGGTCGCGACGCATGTGGATGTCGAACGCAAACGCCTGCTGGATGTGATCCATCATGTCACGAGTGCCTTCAGGCCCCCACACGTGGAGAGGCACCGTCCGCCGGCCTCCGGCCCAGCCGGTCAGCACGAGATCGGGAATCTGGAGCACGTGGTCGGAATGCAGGTGGGTCAGGAACAACCGGCTGATCGAGCCGACGGGGATACCCGCCTGCGTGAGCCGGAGCGTAGCACCCCGGCCGCAGTCGAACAGGAATCGCTCGCCTCCCGCCTCGATCAAGGTGCTCGCGCCGTATTGCTGCAGGTTGGCGCCCGGCCCCACGCCGTTCCGAGGAGGATGATCGTCAGGCTATCGGATGGCCCAGGCCGAGCCTTGGCGCTGGCGCCGGCTGGGGCAGACCCACCCCGCACCAAAAAGCCGGAATGACTGGGTGACGCAGACAGCGCAAACCCGGTAAGTAAGGACGAGAAGAGAAGTGTCTTGATCATGGGAAGGCCTTCTTGGCGGTGGACCAGCGCTCAAAGCATACCGTCGCGGATACGGCCACGGTAAGGCATGCTCTGGTGTACTTCGCCGGGCACGGGCTTCGACCGGTGTACGTTTCTCCGAGCCAGGAGGCCCCCATGCAGTCCTCAGTCGTCCGGCGCCGCCCGATTTCCACTTCGACCCGCGCTACCCTCTCGCGCGGTGCCGCCGCCTTGCTAGCCCTCGCCTTGATCGGCATGCCGGCTTGCAGCGGGGCCATCGCGCCTCGACCTGATCTCGCCGGGAGCTGGGCGACGCTGCCGAACCCCGCCGGCGGAGCGTGGACGCTCGCCCTCACCACATCGGGCCTCGACGTTTCGGGCACCGGCTCGGCTCGCGCCGGGGGCTCCAATGGACGGGTCAGCCCGATGGTCGTGACTGGAACGCAAGGGAGCGGCGGCTTCAGCCTAACCATCACCATCGCATCCCAACCCGCGGAGACCTACACCTATACCGGCACCCTCGAGAGCCCGGATCGGCTTGTCGGTGCAGTATCCACCCTGGCCCAGCGCGCCGGAACGCTCACGTTGGTTCGGCAATGAGGACGCCGAAGCCGACAGCGCCGGCACCCGGCGCCGATGACCGAATGAAGAGGACCGAACCATGGGCTCGGCTCTGGCATGCGCCTGCGATGTATCTTTGAGTGACCAGGAGGTCCCCATGCAGACCTTACCCATGCAGCCCTACCCGACGCCCGTCCCGGCGCGCCGTCTCGTCCGCTCTCCCCGCATCTGGTTCGCGGTCGCCGTGATTGCGATGGCGGCGTGCCATTCCACGACGCCGGAGCCCGGCCTGACCGGCGATTGGGCCACGTTCCCCAACCCGGGCGGGGGCGGCTGGAGCTTCTCCTTCACCACCACCGGCACCAGCGTCTCCGGCACCGGCTCGCTCCGCGGGATCGGCCCGAACGGAACGGTCAGCGCGGCCGTCGTCACCGGTGTGGTGATGGACGGACAGTTCAGCCTCAACATCACCGTCGAATCCGAAGCGACGCCTCGCACATACGCGGGGAGCTTTGCGACCGTGGACCAGCTGGTCGGCACCTTGTCGGCGCCGGGCGGCTCGTCCACGCTGACCCTGGACCGCCAATAGCCGGCGGCGCCGGCCCATGAGCTACGTCGAGCGGCACCTGCTCCCGGGCGAAACGCTCAGCTATCGCACCCGGCTGCATTGGAAGGTCTACCTCGGGCCGGTGCTGCTCGACCTCCTCGTGCTGATCCCCCTTACGATGGCGGCGCTCGTCTCGAGCTCCAAGCTGATGGCGCTCGTTCCGCTCGCGGGAGCCGTGCTCGCCCTGGTTCCGGCGTGGCTTCACCGCCGGACCTCCGAGTTTGCCGTCACCAACCGACGGGTCATCATCAAGTCCGGCCTGGTGAGCGCCCGTTCGATCGAGATCCTGCTCCCGAAGATCGAGGCGATCACCGTCACCCAGAGCGTGACCGGGCGCATGTTTGGCTTCGGTTCGATTCTGGTGACCGGAAGCGGCGGCACTCACGAGCTGTTCGACAACATTCAGGCGCCGCTCGACTTTCGCCAGGCGGTCCAGGCCGCGGCCGGCTGACGGCGGCACGCGCTCGGCTCAGCCGGTGAAGTTGCCGATCAATCCCCAATAGCCTGCCAGCACGATCGTCACCACCGCCGCCGCGGTAAGCCCGCCCAGGTAGAGCGCCTTGATGGGTCGGAGCCGGCCGTTAGGCGCCCGGAGCAGCTCGCGCCCGCGGGCCACCCACAGGACCGGAACCAGCACCAGCGCCACGAGGCCGAGGTGGAGCACGGTTCTCCATCCGGCGGCGAGGCCCGTATGGCCCCCGTGATACAGCTGCGTCATCGCGAATTGGAGCTCGGCCCACAGCCCAAAGGCGACCAGCACGCCACCGAGCGCCGCGACCGTCGCCAGCCTGCGATCCGCACTACCCCGTCGGCCCAGGATCCGATAGACCAGCGCCGTGAGCAGCACGCCGATCGCGATCGGCAGCGGATACAGCGTGACCCACGGCCGGTAGTGCCACGGCAGCCGGTGGTAGAAGTAGGGTGCGGTGCCTTCGGTGGAGTTCGCGTTGATTCCGCGCGGCGAGGCTACAAACACCATCTCTCCGTGGCCACCTTCACCTTCACCCTGAAACGCATTCACCCCAGACCGGTGGTACTCCGAACCGCCTGGGGGAGCGCCCGGGGCCCGAATCCGAAGGCGACCCTCCGCCAGGGCAGTCACATCGAGGGTCGGCGCGGTGCGCTCCAGCATCCGGGGCAAGAGGTATCGTTTGCCTCTGCCGAGTTGGGTCCAATACCGGCCGGCCAGCCGGCTGGTCGGGATCGGTGCCGACGCGTTCGCCCGCTCGACGCCGGGCGGACGCATCGACGGGATGAACGTCCTGGCGAAATCCGATTCGAAGCCGGCCGTACCGGCCAGAAACGCCTGTTTGTCCGGCGGAAGCGGTATCGAGGAGTACGTCGCCGGGAGGTCGCTCAGTGCATCCAGCGGCGCGCTCGGATTCTCCCAGTCGAGCCCGCGCGCTACCGACACGAAGACACCAACGCCGGATCCCGGATAGACTCGGACCCGCGCGTTGAACTTCCCGACACCCCCGTCGTGGCCGAACGCATAGCGGCCCGCGGTGAATGTCTCGTAGATCACCTGTCCCCACGCGGGCAGGCGGGGGTCGAGCTCGCGCGCGTCGAAGTCCACGAAGCCGGCCCAGCTCTTGGGCGAGAGCAGCGACGTCTCGCCTAACCGTCCCTGATTCCCGAGCGCCATGAGGAGCCGGGCCATATCGGCGGCCGTGACTGTCATGCCGCCGGACGGACGGAGGTGCTCCGCGATGAGATCGTAGGGACAGGTCTGATAGGCCGTCGCCGGGCTCGGATCCGAGCAGCCGACCATCTCAGGCACTCGCTCCCGCGGGAGGCCGGCGACCGAGTGCATCATGCCGAGCGGCTCGAGCACTCCGGCGCGAACGAGGTCGCGATACGGACGTCCGGCGGCCGCCTCCGCCACAAATCCGACGAGACCGACGCCGTTGTTGTCGTAGGCCGGGACGTCACCCGGGCGGTCTGTCCGCCAGAGCCGGCGACCGATCTCATCGGGCGGAAGCTTCGCGTTCTGGTCATCGTGGATCGGGTAGTAATACGAATAGGTCCAGTCGAACCGACCCGCCTGGAGCGACAGGAGCGCGCGCATCGTGACCGGTGTATCGAACCGGTCATGGATCCGGACGCCGACCTTCGCCAGGTAGGTGTTGACGTCGGCATCCGGATCGATCACGCCGCGCTCGATGAGCTGGAGGGCGGTGATCGCGGTGAACAGCTTGGTGACGGAGCCGATCCGAAACAACGTCGCCGCCGGATCGACCGGCGTGCCGGTCTTCGGGTTGGCAAGACCGTAGCCCTTGAGAAGGATGACCTGCCCGTCCTTGACGACGGTGACAACCGCCGCGCCGTTGCCCTTCGTCGCGAGGCCAAAATGCCGGTCCGCGAGGGCTTCGACGGCGGCCGTGGTGATCTCTTGCGGTGCTTGCGCAGCGGCCCGTTCGGCCTGCAGCGCGCCGCCGACGACCAAAATGAAGAACGTCATCCGCTCCGGCAACATCATCATCCCGCTCCTCTCACGAAGGGTCGGACGCACGACGACGACCCTGATCGCCCTCGACAGACACGATCCCGGCGACCGGATCGATCCGGTAGCTCAGCACCGTGCCGCCGGGGGACCCCGTCCCCCCGACGCCTTGGCGATCGGGTCCTATTTGTTGGAGACCAGCAGGAATCTACCGCGTATCGGCGTCCGACCGCTCCATACCGGCGCCGAATTGACAGTAGCCTCGTGGAAGGGAGATGGTGTCTCGAATCGACCAGAGCCGGCAGAGGCCGCCCGGCACGTCGAACCGGTACGCCACGTTCGGGTCCTCCCGGAGCCGCTCTCCGACCCGTCCGGACCGAAGCTCATCGATCGCGCGGCTCGCCATTGACCGGAGCGCGGCGACGTCGAGTTGCAGCTCATGAGTCGGCTCGCCTTTTTGCATCGGCTCGAGCTGGAACAGCCAGCGCGCCCCGATGAATCGCCACCGCCGCCGGACCAGATAGCCGGGGAATTCCGTCCTGAGCCAGCCGGCCACCGCCTCCGCGGCGTGATCGAGCCGGGCGGTGTCGGGTGTTTCCACTGTCGTCGGTTGCCGTGTCATCGATTGAACCTGGTTCGAGTCGGTCGGTCGCCTAATGTCGGCTCATCCGCCCTCGAGCTCAAGCCGGGAAAACCCTGGTCGCTCGGGTTAGTAGAAACCCTTGCACCGGCAGTGAGTGAAACTGCGGCCGCACACCGTTGATCCGAGCCGACTCTTGCGCGATGCTTAGCCTCGAGAGTCGCCGCTGTCCCAACCGTGCAATTATGCGCGGCCAGCTTGGCATCTAGCGCTCCGGCACGCTCCTTCTGAAATTCCCCCGAGCCCGTCTGTTAAAGTCTGGCGTCTTAACGCCTTACCGTCTTACCGTCTTACCGTCTTACCGTCTTACCGCCTTACGTCTTACCGCCCCGGAGATCGGATGATCCGAAGAGTCGTTCTCGCAGCGTCGGTCCTCTGTCTGGCCGGATGTCGGAGCGAGCCCGAGCGCCCGCGCACCCAACCGTGGAAGGGCACCGTGGACACGCTCGCGGGTGGAACGGTGCGGGTTACCAATCCGACCGAAGGTATCTGGACCGAAGCCGACCGGTGGCACTTCGTGGCCGAGCGCCGGATCGGCGGCGCGGACTCGGGCGCGTTCTCGTTCGGAGAGATCGTCGGCGTCGCGCCGGCGCCAAGCGGTGACATCGTGGTGGCCGACGGAGCGACCCAGGAGATCCGGCTGTTCGATGCCTCGGGGCGCTACCTCAATACACTTGGGCACAAGGGAAAGGGTCCGGGCGAGTTCGCGGATATCATCGGTCTCGCGTGGGATCCCGACGCCCGTCTCTGGGTCGCCGACGCCGGCAACAGCCGATACATCGCGTTCCGTGCAACCGGGGGCGACACCCTCCGAACGATTCCCCGTCGCGTGCCCGGCGCATTGCACCCCTGGGTTGCCGGATTCGGCGACGACCTCAACCTCTATGATGCCGGAGCTGAGCCGCGCGCCGACGGCGGCACCGACTTCGCGTTCTACCGGATCGATCCGCTCATGGGAACGCTCTTCGCCAAGCTTCCCCCGCTCACCTATCGGGTCGCGAGAACGGCCCTCAACGGGAACGCCGCTCCACCGGTGCTGTCGGCGCTGATTCCGCGCTTCACGTTCGCGTTCGGCCCGAACCGTTACCTCTGGTTCGGAACGACCGACCGGTACGAGATCACCCAGCGGACCTGGCTCGGCGATACGGTGCGGATCATCAACATGGAGACCCAGCCCATCTCGGTAACCGACGCCGAGAAGGACTCGATCAGCCAGGAGCTCACGCGGACCGCTCGTCTCTACGCCCGGCCCTGGGGGCGGAGCGACATCCCGAGCGTGAAGCCGGCGTTCGTCCGCATCTTCACCGGCCCCGACAGCACCGTGATCGTGCAACCCTCCGCCAGTCCGGCGGACGAGGGCCGCATCTTCGATGTGTTCGACTCCTCCGGGCGCTACCTCGGCCGCGCGACCTCGGACGTCGCCTTCATCACGTACCCGGTGCGCCCGGTGTTCACGGAGGAGTTCGTCTACGGGGTGACGGCTACCAAGACGGGCGCGCAGCAGGTGGTCCGCGCGCGGATCTACCGCGGTCCAGGGCGATGAGCGCTGGGGATTTAGGGCTTAGGGAGTAGCGAGTAGCCAGTAGGACCCAAGCTCCTCCTCGAGCTCCCGGCTGAGCTGATCGCGGCGGAACCAGTCACGCGGCCGGGCAATCCCCTCTCGCATCGCAGCCTCTGCTTTAGATCGGCTTCATCACCCGGCGAATCCCCGCCATCAGCTCGGCGAATCCAGCCTCCTCGGCCCCGAGCCGGCGCCGGCCGTCGGGCGTGACCGTGTAGTAGCGGGCCCGCTGGTTGTTCGGCGTCTTCCCCCACTCCGCTTTGATCCAGCCCTTCTGCCGCATCCGCTGGAGCGCGGGGTAGAGCGAGCCCTCTTCCACCCGGATCACATCGTGCGAGAGCCGCTGGATGTGCTGGGCGATCCCATACCCGTGCATCGCCTGCGCGGTGAGGGTCTTGAGGATGAGCATGTCGAGCGTTCCCGGGAGCAGATCGCGTTTGGGCGAGGGCGTCATGTCACGAACATAGCTCATCTATGGGGTAGACACACTATGGCCTTGAGAAGCCGCCGCCGGCGGGTCGTTCGGTCAAAGAGGAGTCGGTCGGGCGACCCAACGAGGGGGCTATTTCGCGCCGCCGGGACCAGCACCGGTCGCCCAGTCCACTCGCGGCGTAGATTTGGACAGGATCCGAACACCGGCCAGGGCCGTTGTCGATTCGGGCCCTCCTCAAACGACTATCTGGCATTCACCCCTTTCACCATACTATGGAGGGCACCATGAAGTACCTCTGCCTCATCTACTCCGAACAGTCCATGTGGCCCAAGCTGTCGAAGTCCGAGGCCGACAGCATGATGAACGAGTATCGCGAGTACACCGAGAGCATCAAGCAAAGCGGCCATCTGCTCGGCGGGAACCGGCTCCAGCCAACGGACGCCGCGGCGACGCTCCGGATTCGGAACGGCAAGCTCTCGACCACCGATGGGCCGTTCGCGGAGACCAAGGAACAGCTCGGCGGATACTACCTCATCGAGGCGAAGGACCTGAACGAGGCGATCCAGGTCGGCTCGCGAATTCCAGGCGCGCGGTTCGGGTCCATCGAGGTGCGGCCCGTGGCGGAGATGCCCGCGCCGGTGCCGGCGTAGAGAGTAGGGCTTAGGGAGTAGGGCTTAGGGATCGGGTTGCCCCCTAGGCCCTAAGAAGTCCCTGGATGCGCCCGTTCGGGATTGGGGTGACGGGTGACGGATGCGGCGGATGAGCGGATTCGGCGGATCGATCCAGCCCGCGCGAGCTTCCAGACCGTTCCAGGAGGCCTTGTCCCATGTAGTTGTCGTTCCTTACCGATCTACTCTTTCGTTCGCTCCGATCCCAATCCGCACGCCGGAGCGATCCGCCGAATCCGCTGATCCGTTGTATCCGCACCCCCTGCCCGGATCGCCGCGAGACGATCTACTCCGCCTGCCCTGGACGCCGCGAACGAGCCCTAAGCCTATCGGTCCAGCCAATACGAGATCTTTATCAGAAAGGTGTTATCCGCGGGCGAGTGGAACAGCTGCCCTAGATCGCCGCCGAACGATCGGTTCCCGTACTGCGTCTCGTCATCCGATCGCCCGTGCTGCCAGACCAGGAAGAGCGCCGAGCCCGGGCGATACTCCCACCGGAGCACCGCGTTGGACCGGAACGCTTTCACGTTGAACTGTTGCGGGTCGGCGGTCACCGCCGGGTCGTCGTAGGGGCGATAGCGGTCGTCGTACCGGTCCGCCGTCGGGTTGGCGTAGTCGCGGACGTTGCTGAAGCGGCCTTTGCTGATGAACGGCTGCGCGTAGAGCTGCATCGTCAGGTTAGGCGAGGCCGTGAAATCCACCCGCGCCGTCACGCTGGCCGTCCGCTGCTCCAGGTGGCCGAACGTGTAGCGGATGAGGCCGGCCCCATCGGTGAAGTTGTTGTACCACTGCCGGTCGTCGCGGTTCCAGCTCATATCCACGCCGAGCGAGGAGCTCCACCGGCTCGCAACCCGGAACTGGACGTACGGGCTGATCCCGGCATAGCGGCTCCGGCCGCCGTCGCGCCGATTGTAGTTGAGCCAAAGGCCCGGCACGACCACACGCCGGCCGTCTCCCTCGATCCCGAGCCATTGGGAGGTGTATCCATCGGTCCGAACGGCGGGCCCGCCGCGCGCGCAGGCGTCGCAGTACAAGCTGCCGAGCCCGCCTAACCCGAACCCGCCGTGGATCCACCAATTGTTGCGGAGCGCGACATGGACGTTGGTGCTGATGCCGCGGTCCAGGGGAAGCCCCCCCGTGGTCCACTCGTTCCACTCGTTGAAGTTGAGGAACAGCTGCCGGTAGAACAGCGCCGGCCGGGTGAAGGCGAGCTGGGCCCACGTCGCATGGGCTTGCCAGTCTGCCCGCCGGAGGAAACCGAGATCGTTCGCCTCGAAGCCGGGCGAGACCCGCTGATAGGAGGTCTCGAACCGGAGCAGCCCTCCGCCGATCTTCCCGACCCGGAGCTGCCCCGCGTCGCCACCTAACGAGGTGCGGGTGGGGTCGAAGCCGAGCCCTGAGCCGGGCCGCTGGAAGTAGTGGACCGGGCTCGTCTGGGTCGCCGCGATCGCGTCCGCGGTCCCCGTCACCCGCGAAGCAACCACCTGTCCCGAGACCTCGAACCGATTGTTGGCGAACTTGTGGCGCAGGTCGAACCCGCCGACCAGCGCGCTCGAGCGGAGATCGGATCGGGTCCACGGGTCGAGCGACCGATCGACCAGCGTACCGATCACGCCGATGCCCGAGGCGCCCCGCCTGAAATCCTGGGTCGCCCGGATCACGGTGTAGCTCGTCCGGGGCTCGATCGTACGACCCAAGGTGCCTTCTTCCCGGCCGGTCACCGCCTCGAGCATGCCTAACGAAAACCCGCCAGGGGTCCGGCCGGTCAGCTTCGCCGCGCCCAGAATGCTGGTGCCCGCCGGCGAGGACGCGTCGCCATACGAGTCGGCGAGCTGGGGCGCCCGGCCGATCCGCCGGGAGTAGAACAGGTTCTCCGACCCGCAGTCGCGGACCGCATAACAGTTGATGTTGAAGCGAAGCAGACCGCTCCCCTCGATGAAGAACGGCCGCCGCTCGCCGAAATAGGTCTCGACGGCGCTCAAGTTGAGCTGCGCCGGATCCGCCTCGACCTGGCCAAAGTCGGGATTCACCGTGCCGTCGAGCGTGAGGTTCGACGAGACGCCGTACTTGAGGTCGACTCCACCGCTCACCAGCTGGGGATGCGAGGAGCCGCTTCCCGCCGGGCGGGTCACGTTCTTCGTCACCGCGTAGGGAGTCACCTCGAGCCGCCGGGGCGACGAGATCCCGTCGATCCCGGCAATCTCTCCGAGCTGCGATGCCAGCCCGGCGACGTTGCGATGAATCTGCGGCCAGCTCACCCGCTCCTTATAGCGGTCGATGTCTCGCCAGACTCCGAAGCCGAACGTATGAGACTCCGCTGCGCCGTACCGCATCTGCGACAGCGGAATCCGAAACTCGGCGGTCCAGCCGAGGGAATCGACGGTGGTCGCAACGTCCCAGACGCCGTCCCAGGCGGAGTCCTCGTTCGTGTCGTTGTAGATGGAGTAGTCCCGCTTCACCCCGCCGGGGCTCACGGCGAACTCGTAGCCCGATCGGCGGTCGTGATACGAGTCGATGATCACGATCACCTGATCGGTCGCGGCCCGAACGTCACGGCGAGCGAGCAGGCGGAGCACCTTCTTCGGCTCCGGATCGAACATCCGCGCGAAGACATAGATGTTATGGTCGTCGTACGCGACCTTCGCCTCGGTGCGATAACGAGGATCCTTGCCCTCGATCGGATCGAACTCCTTGAACGCGGTGATCGGGCTCGCACCACGCCAGATCTCTTCATCGTCCCGACCATCTATGACCGGCGGGCGGACCGCGCGGAGCGCGGTGACCCGATTCGCGGCGGCGTGAGGCGCGGATCCGGGCGGCCGACCGCTCGCGGAGCCTTCTTGCAAGAGTGCAACGGTTAGCAAGACCGACAACATGCTTCGACACCTTTGTGATGGGGCTACAAAGGCGTAGACACCATGGGGTCGGAGAACGTTGCAGGCTGCACCCGACCTCACGCGCCGAGGAGCAGTTCAGTAGTTCAGGCGGGCTGAGATGAGGTTGAAGGCGAACGAGAACCAGACGAGATCCGCAAGCGCGAGCGCCACGATCAGACTGAAGGCCTTCGAACCGATCGAGCCGGGCCGTCTCCACGTGACCCAGACGCTCCACCACGAGATCGCTGCTCCCGCCACCGCCATCACTCCAATCAGGTGGACGAGCCGGATCCACGGATCCAGCTTCGGATCGAACGACGCGCCGCCGCTCGAGACGGCGAGCAGCACCAGAGCCCAGCCTAACAGAAAGGCCAGCCCGGTCACTGCGGCAATCCGAGTGGCGCGACGGGTTCGTTCTTGTCCATCGACCGGCGTTCGCACTGCCCGGCGACGCCGCCAGGCGGAGATGGGCCACCCGATGCCGGCGATCGCCAGCACGCCGGCTGAGACGGCCAGCAGCGGCAGGTTGAGCGCCGCCGAGCGGAGATAGGGCACCGGCTCGATCAGGAAACCCGAGAGGTCGCGCGGCAACCATCCTACGACTCTGCCGTTCTCGACCTTCATCACCAGGCGGCCTCCCCCGCCGACCTCGCGCCAATCGAACGGGCCCACCTCCCGCCACCGCTGGGGACGGCCTCGTTCGAAGTTGATGAAGGCCGGTGTCTCGATGGTGCCGTCGTCGAGCGCGCGCACCTTGATCCGGGCCGCGAGATAGAGCGCCTTCATGAAGTCGCCATCGGGGCGGCGCGACATCTCGTACTCGCCCGCAACCACCCGCGCATGCTCGGCCGCGGTCTTCGCGGTCGGCTGCTCGGGCTCCGGCGGCTTGGGAAAGTATCGATCCATGAACGCGTGAAAGAGCGCGCTCCGGAATCCGTACGAGGCTCCGATGAGGCCACCGGTCCCATCGCTGTTCACCACGCTGAAGAAGCCGACGCGATCGTCCATCAGCAGCTCCATATCGGCGTGCGTGCCGCTCGCGTCGCCGTCGTGGAGAAGAATGCGGTGACCGTTATAGTCGCCCCTGAAGAAGCCGAGCGCGGTGGGTTGGGCGCCGGGCATCGGCGTGAACGCGGGCGCATCCATTCGATCGGCGGTCTCGGCGCTGAACAGGCTCCCACCGGGGAACCGCCCTTGGTCGAGATGCGCCTCCATGTAGCGCGCTATATCGGCGCCGGTGCTGAGCAGGCTCCCCGCCGGCCCGCCGATCGCCTCTTCGATGTTCGCCTCGGGCGGCAGCGGCTCGCCGGACGAAGCCGTGGAGTAGCCGGCCGCGACATCCTTGCGAAGCGCTTCCGGAACCGGCCAGCGGAAGCTCGAGGCGGTCATGCCGAGCGGGTCGAGGATGTGCCGCTGGATATAGTCCGGGAACAGCTCGCCCGATGCGCGCTCGACGATGTAACCCGCCAGCTCGGCCCCGTAGTTGGAGTACGCCTGCACCGTTCCCGGCGGATAGATCCGGTCGGGAGCGGCATGGTGCTTCAAGTGGGCTCCGAGCGACTCGGGCGGATCGCCGGCCGCGACCTTGGATCGAATGGTCTCTTCAAAGCCGGCGGTGTGGGTCATCAGGTGGCGGAGCGTGATCGGCGTGCCGAACGCCGCGGGAACGACGAAGTCGAGGTACTCGTTGACGTCGCGGTCCAGGTCTAACTTGCCCTGCTCGACCAGCTGCAGCACCGCGGTCCAGGTGAACGTCTTCGAGATCGACGCGACGGGTACGACGGTGCGCGCGGGGTCCATCGGAACCTTCCGCCCGATGTTCGCGTACCCGTAGCCTTTCTGGAACAGCGTCCGGCCGCCGAGGGTGACCACGACGATCGCGCCGGCCATGTCCCCGCGGTCGAGGGCATACGGAACGAA
>JBDTOH010000102.1:0-12830 GCA_039933355.1 Gemmatimonadota bacterium
CACTGACACAACATCAACAATAAACACGACCTTCCTGCTCGGGATGGGGACTATGAAGACAGTGTGAACCCCGTCAGTTACTATTGAGCCGCGGGTCCTGCGAGGTTGAATTCCGAAAGAACGGAGCCGATCGGTCCATGGCCAGGGAGTTGGGCGTACCACAGGCACCAAGCAAAGTCTTTCGGTTCGCGCTGGGCTCGGCGGTGACGCCGCTCTCGCTGGTGTGGCGCGTGTGGACGAGAGAAGACGAGCTTCATCTCGAGGTGCGCACTGCCGACGCCGACGTGAGCTTCACCGCCTGGCCGACGGGGCGCTGGCGGATCGCGGTCGGAGAGATCGTGAGCCGATGGAATCGTCCGAAGGAGTTCCGGCCCGGGTGGACTCGAGGTCCGGATCTCGTCATACCACACAGTGCCGTTGTAGTGCCCTCGCCGGCACTGAAGGCGGAGCCGGTGATGTGGCTTCCGCCGCCGCGGCCGGGACACCTCGTGCGGTTCAGCCTTCTCTTCGCGAGCCCGCGGATCGAGGAGAATCGGTGGCGCCCGACCGACGCGCCGGGTATCGAGAGCGTGACGGTGCTGCCGCTCAGGCGAGCGGGCACCGTGCACATCTGCCGGGGCGAGGAGCTGTTAGGCACGGGTGAAGGTGCGGATCCGCCGAGCGGCGAACCCGGGCCCGGCGACGGTTCGGCGGCGAGCCGCGTGATCGTGAGCGCGGACCGGACCGGGCGACCATCCTTGTGGGAGTCGCGCACGCAATAGAATTGCGGTCCGACTCAGCGTGAGGGGACCCGACGTGCGATCTGAGGCTCGTTCAGAGAGACTCCGGCCGAGCCTCCGCGGCCCGCACGATCCCAGCCGCCATACCGCGAAATATGAGCGAATGAAGCGGCCGCAATCCGTGCCAATAGGCCAGTCCCCAGGCTCCGCGCGGCTCGAAGGTCGCGCGCTGGGTGAGGATGGCTCGCGTACCGTTGTCCGCTCCCGCAACGTGGAACTCGAGCGTCGCTTCGCCCGGCACCTTCATCTCCGCTCGGAGCCTGAGAAGCTTGCCGGGCACGAACTCCTCCACCCGCCAGAAGTCAATCGGGTCGCCGAGCGCGACGGCAAGCGGATCGCGCCGCCCTCGGCGCATGCTGACCCCGCCCGCCAGCCGGTCGATCAGGCCTCGGAGCCGCCAAAGCCAGTCCGCGTAGTACCAGCCGGTCGCTCCGCCGATTCCCTGGACCGCAGCGAACAGCGCCGCCGGAGACGCATTCGCGGACACCGTTCGTTCGTCATACAGAACGTGACCCGGTTTGGAAACCGACTGAGCCCGGGAGCGGCCGCTCGCTCCGGTCCAACGGGACGCGAGCGGGCCTTCCTTCCCTTCGGCCAGCGCGCGGTCGACGGCTTGGCGGAATGTCAACGGCGTCACCGGGATCCACTCCCGGATTCTCCGGTCGGTTGTGACGACGTCGTTGCGGAGTCCTTCGACCAGGGGGCGGGCGACGCCGATGGGAACGTTGGTAACGAGGTTGAGCCAGTAGGATGAAAGCCGTGGGGTGAGCACTGGGACCACGAGGATCCGAAGTCGCAAACCAAGCGCTGCCGCGCACCGGCGCAACATTTCCTCGTACGTGAGCACCTCCCCGCCGCCGACCTCCAGCACTTCACCGATCGTGCGGGGCTCGTCCAGCACGCCGACCAGGTATTCGAGGACTTGATCGAGCGCGATCGGCTCGCACCGGGAGCGGACCCAGCGGGGGCAGATCATCACGGGAAGCTTCCGGGCGAGGTCGTGAATGATCTCGAAGGACGCGCTCCCCGCTCCAACAATGATGGCCGCGCGGAGCTCGGTCACCGGCACCGGTCCGGCGCGGAGGACGGCGCCGACTTCCTGCCGGCTGGCGAGGTGATGGGAGAGCTCTGCTCCGGGCCTGCCGAGGCCCCCCAGGTAGATGATCCGCCTAACGCCGGCGGCCGCGCACGCGGCGGCGAAATGCCCGGCCGCCTCGCGGTCGCGCGCCGCGAAGTCGGGGCCGGTCCCCATGGAGTGAATCAGGTAGTAGGCGACTGAGACGCCGGCGAGCGCCGCTCCGAGACTCTCCGGCTGGAGGACGTCTCCCTGCACAATCTCTGCGCCTGCCGCCGCCAGCGCCGGCAGGCGCCGGGCATCGCGCGCCATGGCGCGGACCGGCAGTCCCTGGGAGAGCAAGCGCGAGACGAGCCGGCCGCCGATGTAGCCCGTGGCACCGGTGACGAGAATCATGACCGCACCTCCCGGTGCTCGTGCAGCCAGCGGTCGAGCGAGCTCAGATCCGGCATAATCTCGATTCCGGAGCGGCGGGTGGTGGCCGGAGCGCCCGCGCCCCCGATGATGAGCGGAATGTGACGGGGGAGCCGGCGGCGGAGCGACCGTACCGCCGCGGCACCGCTCGTGCCGGTCGGCTGCGGGCAGCTCAGTGCCACGACGGCGATCGGCGCTTCCCGCACCAATGCGGCAAGCTGCGCGACCGGCGTGTCGACCCCGAGGACGAGCACCCGCCAGCCGGCGAGCGCAAACACCAGCGCCGACATCTGAATCCCGAGGCCGTGCAACTCACCGGACAAGGTCGCGATCGCCGCGATCGGGCCGGTGGCGCGGTCGTCGAGCGGGAGCCTAACAGCTCGTAGGAAGTCGCCCAGCACCGCAGACCCAAAGTGCTCGTGGCGCACGTCGAGCGACCCCTCCGCCCACGCCTCACCGACAGCCGTAAGGAAGGGCGCCGCCGCCTGCTCCAGAAACGCGAGCGGGCCGAGGCGGGCCCAGTCGGAATGAAAGGACCGCTTCAGGCGATCGGCGTCGAAGGCGAGGACGGCATCCAACAATGCGGCCGGAGCATCGGAAGCGACGCCGCCGGGAGCAAGGGATGGCGGGTGCGAACGCACCGCTGGGATCGGCGAATCGGCGAGTGAGGCGAGCAGGGCCTCGAGATCGCTCTCGGACGCCGGTAGCACCTCGGCGGCGCGGTGGCCGCTTGCGATGGCCTGCCCGATCCGACGCAGCCGCGGCACGGTCGAGAGCGGATAGACTCGGTGGCCGGACGGCTTTCGCTCCGCCACCGGAAATCCGTAGCGGCGCTCCCACGTGCGGATCGTATCCACGGGAATGCCCGTGGCGGTGGACAACGCGCCAATCGAGAGCAGACCCTGAACGGCGGACTCGCGCGGTGGGGGACGACGGGGCACGCGCTCGCCTCGGGAGTGAAATGGTGTGAAAGGTTGCCGCCGGAAAATAGCGGTCCCGGTATCGGCATGGGTGCGGACGGGTGGTCGGCCCCGAGGTTTCGAACCGGAGCCGAACCTCCCGCGGTCGGACACCTACGCGACCTGCCACCGCCGCTGGATGGCTTTCCAGCTGAGCCCCTGGTAGAGAGCCGCTAACCCGACCAGGCCGTACACGATCACGCCGAGCAGGTTCTTGCTGCCGAACGGGCCGGCACCGGTGATCGCCGCCACGAGATCGAAGTTGGCCAGGGCAACGAGACCCCAGTTCAGTCCGCCGACAACCAGCAGGATGCCGGCGAGAATATCGAGCTGCTTCATTCGAACACTTCCTTTCTGTTTTGGGTTAGAACGCGACGCGAAGACCGACCGTAACCGGCCAGATCCAGGCGTTGGTGGTGGTGAGCTCGCTCTTCTTGCTGAAGGCGATGTCCCCCTGCGGCGACAGCACGACCGCGAGGGAAGGAGTGAAGTTGTAGGCGAGCTTGGCGCCGGCGTTGATGGCGAAATAGGTCCGGGTCTTGGGCGCGCCGTCGACGTCGAAGCTCACGGCGCCGGCGCCCAGGTTCACGATGGCTTCCCAACCGCGGGCGCGGGGCCCGGTGAGCGAGTAACCGATCTTTGCGAGGTAATGGAGCGTCTTGATGTCGGCGGAGCCGGTGAGCTTGTCCTTCTGCTTGCCATAGTCGAGCTCGCCCATCAACACCCAGCGGGAGCTCATCCGATAGCCGATAGCGGCGCCGAACGCCGGCCCGGTCTTGGCGACGTCGGCGATGTCGAAGGTGGGCACGACGGCTCCGCCGAGGCCTTCGATAAAGACCTTGGTGGCGCCTTGCTGGGCGGTGAGCGGCGCGGTCAGCGCGAGTCCTGCCAAGCCGGCCAGCGTGAGGATCTGCTTCATTCCGTCTATGTCTCCCTGGGTGAGGCGAGCCGGGTCAGCGGGGGCTGAGTTGCTCGCATTGGTTAGTGCAATGAATATGAACAGGTTTTGAACCGATAGCAAGACTGGTCATGTGCGCCGCGCCGGCGGACCGTGGCCGGTGGCCCGCTCTGCAGTCCCAATGCGAGGTCCGCGGGATGCCATGGCGTTCGGTTGGCTCGCGCCCCGTCGCAGCCCTAGTTTTCGAGGGCAGGCACGTCGAGGTCGATCAATCCGAGAGGCCGTCATGCACGCCTTGATGCAGCAGGTTCGCGTCGCCATCCGGAGCCTGTCCTGCTCTCCCGGTTTTGCCGTCACCGCGACGCTCACATTGGCCCTCGGCATCGGTCTTTCGACCGCGGTCTTCACGGTCGCCGACACGCTCCTGATTCGGCGGCTTCCGGTCACCGACCAGGATCGGATCGTCGTTCTCTACGGTGAGGCGCGGACCGGGAGCCTGTCCAACTTCCCGCTCGGCCTCGACGAGATTCGCGAGATCGCGCGGCGGAGCCGCTCGCTGGTCGGCGCCGTCGGCTTTTTCTCCTTCGAGGGCGCGCCGCCCACGCCGGTACGCGATGGCGAGCGGCTCTATCGGCTCCGCCGAGCGCTCGTCTCGGGCAATTTCTTCGATGTGCTCGGAAGCCGTCCGGAGCTCGGGCGCGGCCTCACAGCGGAAGACGACATCGTGGGCGCGGCGCCGGTGGTCGTGCTGAGTCACCGCGCGTGGCGGCATGAGTTCGGCGGCGATGTCGGCGTCCTCGGGCGATCTTTGGTTATGCACGGGACCGGCCGGACCGTCCGAATTGTCGGGGTGATGCCGCAGGGGCTCGACTACCCGCGCGGCACCGACTTCTGGGCGCCCGTCGTGGCCACGACCACCGGAACCGCCGACTCGCTGCATGTGACGTCGAATGCGCTCGACCTGATCGGCCGCCTGCGTCCGGGAGCCGTCCCGGCCGCTGCGCGCGACGAGCTGACGGCGTTCTTTGGGCGCCCGGACGCTGGAGCGCTCCAGAAGGACCTGAGAGGTGTCGCCCATACGTTTCCGGAGCTGGTGCTCGGCGACACCAGGCCGGCGGTGATCGCCCTCGCCGGGGCGGCGGCGCTCCTGCTCCTGCTCGCCTGCATCAACGCCGCCAACCTGCTGCTCGTGCGCGGGCTCGCCCGAGTCCGCGAAATAGCGGTTCGGAGCGCGTTAGGCGCATCGCGGCGGCAGGTGGTCGGGCAGCTCCTGATCGAAAGTGCGGTGCTCGCCGCCCTTGGCGCGGTCATCGGAGCCGGGCTCGCGGCGGTTGCGGTTCAGGGCTTCGTGAGCCTGGCGCCGTCGGGCCTGCCGCGGCTCGACGAGATCTCGGTGAACCGAAGCGTCCTATTCCTGGCGATCGGCGTCACGGCGCTCGCGACGCTCTTGTTCGCGCTGGCGCCCGCGCTCGTGACCTCGCGGGTTGAGCTCACAGAAGCGCTCCGTGCGGGAGCCCGGCAAAGCACGGGGAGCCGCCGGTTCCGGCTGGCGCGCGAAGTCCTCGTGGCGGGGCAGGTAGCGCTCGCGGTGATCGTGCTGTCGTTCGCGGGGCTGATGACGCGGAGCTTCATCAAGCTCGGGCAGGTCGACCTGGCGTTTGCGCCCCGGGGACTCGTCGTCGCGGAGCTGGCGCTCCGAATGGATCTGAGCAGCGCGGCGAAGCAAACGGCGCTGCTCGACCGTTTGTTGCCCCGGGTCGCGGAGCTGCCGCAGGTCGCCGCGGTGACGCCGGTGCTGACGGTTCCGTTCGACCAAGCCGGCGGCATCTACGGGCAGCTCGCAACCCGGGAACAGACTCCGGCTGAGGTCACCGGGAACCCGATGTTGGACATGCAGGTCATCGCGCCGACCTACTTCCGCACTCTTGGAGTTCCGGTCCTGCGCGGGCGTCCATTCACGGCGGAAGACGTTTCGGGATCGCCGCAAGTCGTGATCGTGAGCGCCTCGGCCGCGCGGCACTACTGGCCCGCCGGCGACCCGATCGGGAGGCAGCTGCAGTGGGGGAGTGGACCGGGCGAGCAGGTGACGGTCGTCGGCGTCGTCTCCGACACGCGTTACCGCGACCTCCGGAGCGCGCGTCCCAGCATCTACTTCCCGCTCCGCCAGTCGATCTTCCCGGTCGTGCCGCTGACGCTGCTGATCCGCTCGAGCAGCGCGCCGGCCGGGCTCATCCCGGCGCTCGGCCGCGCGATCGCGGAGCAGGAGTCGGACGTTAGGCTCGCGAGCGCAACACCGTACGAGGAGCTGCTGGAGGAGCCGCTCGCGCAGCCGAGGCTCAACGCGATCCTGCTCTTGATCTTCGCGGCGGCCGCCGCGCTGCTGGCGGGGATCGGCCTGTTCGGCGTGATCGCGGCGACGGTCCGGCAGCGCACTCGCGAGCTCGGAATCCGGCTGGCGCTGGGTGCCACCCGGGCGGATGTGCGACGCCTGGTGACGGTACGGGGACTTGCGATCGCTTCGATCGGCGCGGCCGTGGGAATCGCGGCGGCGGCTTCGATGAGCCGGTTGGTGGCTTCGCTCTTGTTCGAGATCCGCCCGGTTGACGGGCTCACGCTCGGGATGACTACGGCGCTGATACTCGGCGTTGCCGCTGTCGCTTGCGTCGTGCCGGCGCAGGCGGGGGCGCGGATCGATCCCGCGATCTCGCTCCGAGCCGAGGAGTGATCAGCTCATTCCAGAAGCTGCCGTCGCATTCCTTTGCACCCAAAGCGTCTGCGGCCCACGGAACGAGATGTTCGCGTGAAACGATAGGGGCCGTCCCTCGACCAGCCTGAGCCGTGGAAACCGCCGGGTCAGCGCTTCGAGCGCGACCTGCGCTTCGAGCTTGCCGAGCGCGGCGCCGACGCAATAGTGAATCCCCTTGCCGAACGCGAGTGTCTTGGTCGCGTTCGCGCGCTGTGGATCGAATGTGTCGGGCTCCGGAAACACTGTAGCGTCCCGGCCGGACGCCGCCAGCCAGAGAAACAGCTTGGCTCCCGCCGGCAGGTCAACACCGCCTAACGTAACGGCGCGTGTGGTCATCCGGCGCCATACGGGGACCGACGGGTCGTAGCGGAGGATCTCGTTGACGGCGCCGGGGATCAGCGCGGGGTCGGCGGCGACCGCATCCCAGCGCGAGGGCTCCTCGAGCAGCCGCCGCACCAGGTTGCCGATCAGATAGTTCGTGGTCTCGTGCCCGGCAAAGCTCAGCGAGAAGAGAATCGAGGCAATCTCTTCGTGGGTGAGCGCGTCGGGGTCTTCGTCATGAATCGCGAGCAACCCGCTGGTGAAGTCGTCTGCCCGGGCAGCGGCTTTGATGGCGACGAAATGGCGAAGGTAGCCGCGGTACGCCGCCATGTTCTCGGCGTGGTGGACCTGTTCCTCGGGCGCGGGACGTCCCCAGGCGAGACTGGCGCGGTGGCCGCACCATTCCTTGAGCTGAGCCCAGTCGTGCTCGGGAATGCCCGCGAAGCTGAAGATGATCGTGGCCGGGAGCGGAAAGGCAAGCGTGGAGACGAGATCGAACGGTGCATCCGAGTCGACGGCGCCGAGCAGTTGGTCGACCGTCGCGCGGATCAGCGGCTCCATCTCGGCGACTCGTCGCGGCGTGAACGCCCGCGCGGTGGGCGAGCGGAGGCGGGTATGCGCCGGCGGGTCGAGGCTCACCATCGACGGCTGTGGCTTGTGGCCGCCCGCGAGGAGCACCTTCACCGCCTCAGGAACCAACTGCGCAAGCGGAAGCTGCGCGGACGCGGCGGAGTAGGTGTCGGGGTCGAGGAAGACCACGTCGATGTCGGCGTAGCGGGTTACGACGTAGTAGTCGATCGACGGGGCGTAGAACACGGTGGTCTCGCGTGGAAGCGAGGCCAGGACGGCGAACGGATCGGCCAGGAACGTGGGAGAGAGCGGGTCGAAGTCCGCGTGAACTGGGCAGCCGGGGTGTGCGTCGATCGTCATTGAGTGTTTCTCTCTATCATTCCGCGGAGGGATCTCGGTCGCAGAGTCCGAACCAGGGTGAGGAGATCCCACGGTCGCGCACCTCGTGATGACACCGCGCCCCGATCGATTGTATCGCACCGGTCAGGCCGGCGCCAGCGTCCATGCTGCATCGTCGTCCACGTCTCGGCGTCGCCGCGGGTCGTTGACACCGGCATGCAACTCCGTCACAGTTCGGCGCGTTGAGGGAGGACGAACCCGGCCGCCAAAGGTGTGCGATGCAAAATCCCGACGGCTTGGATCCGATCACCCTGCTGGACCGGCTCATCGCGATCGACTCCGTCAACCCCGATCTGGTCCCCGGCGCGGCGGGCGAAGCAGAGGCCGCGAGCTTCTGCGCCGACTGGCTTGGCTGCCATGGTTTTGAGGTGCATCGGGTCGGCGCGGCCGACCGGCCCTCGGTGGTCGGGGTCGTGCGCGGGTCGGGCGGCGGTCGGTCGCTCATGGTGACCGGTCACATGGACACCGTTTCAGTGGCCGGTTACGACGGCGATCCGCTCGTGCCGGTCCACCGCGATGGGAAAGTGTTCGGCCGGGGCGCATTCGACATGAAGAGCGGGCTTGCCGCGATCATGATTGCGGCGGCGAGAGCGGTGCAGGGTAAGCTTGCCGGCGACGTGATCGTGGCCTGCGTGGCGGATGAGGAGTTCGGCAGTGCCGGGACCGAGGCCGTCCTCGGGCACTTCTCGGCCGACGCCGCGATCGTCGCTGAGCCGAGCCAGCTCGAGGTGACGCTCGCGCACCGCGGGTTTGCCTGGTTCGACGTCGTCATCACCGGCCGAGCGGCGCACGGCTCGATGCCGGAGCAGGGGATCGACGCGATCGCCCACGCGGGCAAGCTCATTGCGGCGCTCGACCGGCTGAGGGACCGGCTCGAGAGCGCCCCGCGACACCCGAGCCTGGGGCATGGGGCGGTGCGGGTCTCGACGATCCGGGGTGGGGGAGACGCCGCCACCGTCGCAGCCGAGTGCCGCCTAACGGTCGAGCGCCGGACGCTGCCGGGCGAGACGCTGGCAACAGTCCAGCGGGAGCAACGGGCCATTCTGCAGGATCTGGCGGAGACGGTGCCGGGCTTTTCCTTCGCGCTCCGGCCGCTCGTGGGGCGGAGCGCGTTCGAGGCGAATCCCAAGTGGCCGATCGTGACGACGCTGTTCGCCGAAGCGGAGCGGGTGCTGGGAGAGCGGCCGGCGACGAGAGGGGAACCGTTCTGGACCGATGCCGGCCTGTTCGACGAGGCGGGGATTCCCTGCCTCTTGATCGGCGTCAAGGGCGGAGGGGCGCACGCCGCCAGCGAATGGGTCGAGGTCGAGTCGGTTCATCAGTTGACCGAGATCCTGGCCGGGACGATCACGGCATTCTGCGCCTAACGTAGAGCGAGGCGGTGCGCGGTGCGATTCGAGGAGATGACGGTCGGGCGAATGATCCGCGGCGGGACGCGGGACGTGAGCGAGCAGGAGATCATCGAGTTCGCCCGGCGGTACGATCCGCAACCGTTTCATATCGATCCGGTCCGGGCGGCCGCGAGCCGGTGGGGCGGATTGATCGCGAGCGGCTGGATGACGTGCGGGATCGCGATGGAGCTCGTCGCACGCGAGATCCTGGAAGGATCGGACTCGTTAGGGTCGCCCGGAGTCGAGCAGATCGAATGGCCGGCGCCGGTCCGGCCGGGAGACCGGCTCCGGCTCACGGTGACTGTGGTCGAGTCGCGGATCTCGAGCTCAGGGACGATCGGGATCGTCAAATGGCGCTGGGAGCTGCACAATCAGGCGGACGGGCTCGTGCTGCGGTTGCTGGGGACCAGCTTTTTTGAGGTCGGGCCGTCGGATGGCTGAAGAACAGGGGACCGCGGACTGCGGACCGATAACTGCGGTGACATCTTGGTCACAGCGGGACAATCTGACTCCTCGGCCTAACAGTGTCCGCACGGTAGTACGGACGTCCCGGCAACACCGGCTACGGAGGCATTCCAAACGGTTTCGCGAAGCGGTAGTTTTCGGCCCATGAAGAGCCATATGTCGGCCGGAGTGGTGGCGGCTGTGATGCCCCTGTTTTTCGTCATGGCAGCGGGTCCGCCCTCACCCCTCGAGAACGCGGTCAGGACCCACCCTTCGGTGGCCGCGGCGGCCGATACCGGTCCCCGCTACACGAAGGCCGACGTGGAGTTCATGCAGGGCATGATCGGCCACCACGCGCAGGCCCTCGTCATGGCGGCGCTGGTCCCTGCCCGGAGCAAGCTGCCGGCTCTCGCCCTCCTCGCCGAGCGGATCACCGTGTCGCAGCGGGACGAGATCAAGCTGATGCAGCGCTGGCTCAAGGACCGGGGCGAAATGGTTCCCGATCCCGGCTCCGGGCACGATCACCACGACATGGGTAGCCACGACCTGATGCCCGGCATGGCCAGCCCGGCCGAGCTGGCACAGCTGGCGGCCGCCAAAGGCACCGAGTTCGACCGGCTCTTCCTCACTCTGATGATCCGTCACCACGAGGGTGCGCTCGTGATGGTGGCGAGGCTCTTCGGCACCCCGGGCGCGGGTCAGGAGGCGGAGGCCTTCCGCTTCGCCTCCGACGTCGACCCCGACCAGCGCGCCGAGATCCGCCGGATGCGGTTATTGCTGGACGCGCTGCCTAACGGTTAGCGCTCCGGTCCAGTCCCGGGGCGGTCCCTGGATCGCCGCCGCTCTCGTCCTCGCACTCGGGTCGGTCTCGGCCCGGCCGGCGAGCGCGCAGGACAAGCCCAAGACCACGCCGCTCAAGGCCCCGGCCCGGAAGAAGTCCGCGGATCCGCGGGTCGGACTCCGCGCCGGCTTCCAGGATGCTGGGATCGCGATCAAGAACCTCGAGATGGTTGGGCACGGTTCGAAGCCTGAAGGGTTCTTCGACGCGGCGCAGCCCGGGAACTTCCTCTACGCCAACTCCGATTTGGCGTTTGCCGGGAACTACGTTTTCCAGGGCAACTACAACGGCTTCGAAGTCTGGGATATCTCGAACGCCAGCAGCCCGAAGATTCGGACGGCATACGCCTGTCCCGGCGGTCAGGGCGATCCCTCCGTCTACGGTAACCTGCTGTTCATCTCGGTGGAGCAGACGAGCGCCCGGATCGACTGCGGGAAGCAAGGCGTGACGGACACGGTGAGCGCGGAGCGGTTCCGCGGGGTCCGGATCTTCGATATCAGCGACATCGACCACCCGAGGCAGGTGGCGGCGGTGCAGACCTGCCGCGGCTCGCACACCCACACGCTGGTGACCGATCCGAAGGACGCTGCCAACCTCTATGTCTACATCTCGGGCACTGGTCCGGTCCGATCGAGCAATGAGCTTGCGGGCTGCTCCGGCAAACCCGCGGAGGACGATCCGAACACCTCGCTGTTCCAGACCGAGGTCATCCGGGTGCCGCTGGCGTCGCCCCAGGACGCCAAGGTCATCAACATCGCCCGCCTCTTCGCCGACCCGTCCACGGGCTTCGTCGCGGGCCTCGCGAAGGCGGGCGACCACGGTCCCGGCACGCAGACCACCGGGCCGACGAATATGTGTCACGACATCACGGTGTTCCCGGAGATGGGGATCGCGGCGGGCGCGTGCTCGGGGAACGGCATTCTCGTTGACATTCGCGATCCTGCGAACCCAAAGCGGCTCGCCGAGGTCAGCGATCCGAATTTCGCCTACTGGCACTCGGCGACGTTCAACAACGACGCCACGAAGGTGCTCTTCACGGATGAATGGGGCGGCGGCACGAGCCCGCGCTGCCGAGTGACCGACAAGCCGAGCTGGGGCGCCGACGCGATTTACACGCTCGCCGACGGCAAGCTCACACAGGGCAGCTTCTACAAGATGCCGGCCGCGCAGACCGAGCAGGAGAACTGCGTCGCCCACAACGGGTCGCTGATTCCGATTCCGGGCCGCGACATCATGGTGCAGGCGTGGTATCAAGGCGGGCTTTCGCTGGTGGACTTCACCGACGCCGCGCATCCGGTCGAGATCGCCTTCTTCGACCGCGGCCCCATCGACGCGGCCAAGCCGGTCCTCGGCGGCTTCTGGTCGGCGTATTGGTACAACGGGCACATCGTCGCCTCGGAGATCGCCCGCGGTCTCGACCTGCTCAAGCTGAAGGCCGGCCCGCTGCTCTCGAAGAACGAGATCGAGGCGGCCGAGCTGATCCACATGGACCGCTTCAACCCGCAGCTCCAGACGAAGCTGGTGTGGCCCGCGAGCTTCGTGGTGGCCCGCGCGTACTTGGATCAGTTAGGCCGGAACAAGAGCGTCAAGGCTGCCTGGACCGCTCGGGTCCGGAGCGACCTGCAGAAGGCCGAGATTTTGAAGGGGGAGAAGCAGAAGACCGCGCTGACGAAGCTGGCGGCGCAGCTGGAGCACGATGCGCAGGGATCGGGTGATCCGCACCGGGTGCAGGGGTTGGCGGAGGCGGTTTCGAAGCTGGCGAACGCGAGCTAGTCGGGGCCGGTCGAGCTACCGAGGCAGTCATCCCGGGGTGCTCCAGAGCCTGGTATCGCGAGGGTGCTACCTAGGCGGTCATCCCGAGGGCAGGAACCCGACCGGGGGATCCACTCCGCGATGTTCGGACCCCGCGAAGTGGATCCCTCGCTCCGCTCGGAATGACAGGGCCCGGGAATCGGGATGACGGTCCCCGGACATGAAAGGCCGCTATCCGCCGGCG
>JBDTOH010000103.1:0-12811 GCA_039933355.1 Gemmatimonadota bacterium
TACCCGTCGACGAGAAGCTCGAGTACGTCGACGCGCTCTGGGACCGCATCGCCGCGACGCCTGAGGAAGTCAGTGTACCCGACTGGCACCGGCAGTTGGTCCGTGAGCGAGTGGCCGAGTACCGAGGCTACTGGGAAGAGGGCGCCCGTCTCCTCGGCGCGGATTTCGTGGTTCTCCGCGAGGACATCTGGGAGGTTCGGCTGGGTGGTCGCAGGGCCCGGCTAGCGAACTTCCAAACCCCCTTCGATGATCCGGCCACCCGCCGATTGGCCGGCGACAAGGCGTATTGCTATGGACTGGCGCAACAGGTCGGAGCTCCGGTGCCGGAGCATCTGGTCGTCACTGTCAACCAGCTCGAAGCGGCTCGCACTTTTCTCCGCGACCACCGCCCGCCCTTCGTCGTGAAGCCGGCCCGAGATTCGGCTTCCGCTCTCGGTGTGACGACCCACGTCGAGACCTGGTCCGAGTTCATCCGGGCCGCCGCGATAGCTTCGCTGCACGATTCCGACATCCTGATCGAACGAATGATCGCGGGAGAATCGTGTCGCCTGCTGTTTCTCGGTGGTCGGATGATTCATGCTGTCCGGCGGCGTGGCCTCCGAGTGGTTGGGGACGGCCGCTCGACCATCGCTGAGCTGGTGAAGGCCGGTGGACACGGAGACTCGGTGCTCAACGGCGACCAGAACTCGGCCTTTACGCTGGCGAGCTACGGTGTGAACTTCGGCTCGGTTCCGAAAGAAGGCGAGTCGATTCTGGTGCGGAGCATCCCGCCGGCAGATCGGGAGACTCGCGAGCTCCGAACCGTCTACGATGAGGCCGTCACCGCATTGTGCGGCCCCGAATTGGTCGAAAGCATGCGGAAAGTGGTCGAGATTCTCGGCTCCGAATTCGTCGGTATCGACTTGATAACCAACGACTTAGGCCTGTCTCTTCAGGAGTCGGGTGGCACATTTCTTGAGGTTAACACGACGCCTGGTATTCACCACCACTATGTGAGTCCCGGGGATCGAAAAGCCGAGCCGGTCGCTAAGTTGGTTCTGGCGCATCTGCTCCATCCAGCCGCGTTGTAAAGGAGTGATTTCATGAGCCTGCCAGGGAAGATTCGTTTCGCCGATTACCTCAAGAAAATCGGGGTTCGCGATCTCGTGCCCGCGACCAGCCCCTTCGATCCGGGCTACGACCCCGTCACCCTGGAGAGCCATCTCGAGCAGAGCCATCACCTGATGTCGTTGCTCAAGATCTCAATGGCATGCTGGCAGATCGCCGATGAGGGATGCACTCGTCGCAAGGTCGCGGCGGCCAAGAAATACAAGATCCCTACTACTACCGGTGGCGGACCCTTCGAGGTCGCCGTTGCGCAAGGACAGCTCGAGGCGTATCTCGACCTTTGCGCCGACCTCGGCGTGGACCGGATTGAGGTGGGCGAGGGATTTACCGATCCCGACCTCAATCCCGCGAAGATCATGCAAATGGCCAACGGTCGCGGGTTGGCGGTTCAGTTCGAGCTCGGGAAGAAGCATGGGGGCGCCTTCAACTCCGATATGGTGCAGGCGCTGATCGACCAGGGCAAGGAGTGGCTCGGCGTCGGCGCGGTTCAGTTGGTGGTCGAGGGGCGAGAAAGCGCGAAAGGCGTGGGTCTGTTCGACGACGCCGGTAACTTCAATGCTGTGTTCGCCGACCGGTTCGCCTCCGCTTTCGGACACAAGATCGTCATCTTCGAGGCGCCGAACAAGGCGAGCCAGTTCGCGCTACTCGATCACTTCGGTCCCGAAGTCCATCTCTGCAACGTGCGAATCGAGGAGCTCCTCCGAGTCGAGATCTACCGGCGGGGACTCCACTCCGACGCGTTTGCCAAGCCCAACCTTCGTCCGCCGGCGCCGGCGGGGGCGGCTTCGTAGCGTGTCGCGCTCGGTTCTGATCGACTTCCTGCCCGAGAGCGCCCGGCAGTACCGGGACGGCTACGCCATCGTCGCCATCGATGTGATCCGGGCGACGACGACGGCCGCGACCGCCGTATCGTTAGGCCGCCGGTGCTATCCGGTACCCTCGATCGAAGCGGCGTTGCCGCAGGCGGCCCGCCTGCATGAGCCGCTGCTCTGCGGCGAGCTCGGCGGTAACATGCCGTTCGGCTTCGACATCACCAACAGTCCTGTCGAGGTGGCCCATCGCGCCGACCACTGGCGGCCGATGATTCTGTTGTCGTCGTCGGGAACCCAGCTGATCCACAACGCGCAAGGCGCGGAGGCGGTCTACATCGCGTGCCTTCGCAACCTGAGCGCCACGATCCGGTATCTGGCCGGACGTCATCAACGGATCGCGCTCATCGGGGCCGGCACTCGCGGTGAATTCCGGGAGGAGGATCAGTACTGCTGCGCCAAGATCGCCGAGGGATTGGTGGCGGAGGGCTACGAGCCGGAAGGCCATCAGACCACGGATATCATCGAGCGATGGCGCGGCAAGCCGGTGGATGCGTGGATCGAGAGCAAGAGCGTCGATTACTTACGCCGGAGCAATCAGCTCCGCGACCTCGAGTTCGTGCTCGGACATTGGGACGACCTCGACTCGGCATTCGCCGTGCGGCATGAAGAGGTCGTCGCGTTGCCGGTCCATCGCGAGTACGCGGTGCCGCCCGTCACCGCGCGCGTTAACGAGTAGCGGGAGATTCCGACCGTGACTCTCGATCCACGGACGCCCGTGGTGGTGCTTCGTATTCACCACGGGAGCCTTGGCATCGCGCGCAGTCTTGGTCGGCTTGGCGTCCCGGTCTACGCCGTCAATGCCGCACTCGATACGCCGGCATTGCGATCGCGATACTGGCGGCACGCCTTCAAATGGGATTTCCTCAAAGCCTCGCCGGCCGAATCGATCGAGTTCCTGATCCGGTTGGCCAAGGAGGTCGGCGGAAAGGCAGTGCTGATCCCAACTGCGGACGATCTGGCCGAGCTGGTGAGCGAGCACGCGGACGCGCTTCGGCCGTACTACGCCTTTCAGGACAATCGACCCGAGCTGGTGCGGAGCCTTTCTCAGAAGCGGGAGCTGTACGCTCTGGCGCTCCGGCACGGGATTCCGACCGCGACGACCGAGTTCCCGCAATCGTACGAAGAGGTCCGCCGCTTCGCCGTGGACGCGACGTTCCCGATCATGCTCAAGGCGAACGACGGGCTCAGGATGCTGGCGCGCACGGGCACGAAGATGGTCATCGTGCGATCGGCGGAGGAGCTTCTCGCGGAGTATCTTCGGCTCGAGGATCCGGCCAATCCCGACTTGATGTTGCAGGAGTACATTCCGGGGGGCGACGACACCATCTGGATGTTCAACGGATATTTCGACCGTGATTCAATCTGCCGGTTCGGCATTACCGGCAAGAAGCTTCGCCAGTTCCCGATCCACCGGGGCGCCACCTCACTGGGTATTTGCCTCGAGAACGACACGGTGCGCGAGCTGACGGAGCGGTTCATGAAGGCGATCGGGTATCGGGGAATTCTCGACATCGGCTTTCGCTACGACGCGCGGGACGGTGGATACAAGCTGCTCGATCCGAATCCAAGGGTTGGGATGACCTTCAGGCTCTTCGTGTCGCACGAAGGTTGGGATACCGTGCGATTTCTCTATGCAGATCTGACCGGGCAGGCGCTCCCCGCCGCGACCGCCGTCGAGGGTAGGAAGTGGATCGTGGAGGATTGGGACATCGACTCCTGTCTCGAATATCGCCGCGAGGATCTGCTCGGCATCGGGGAGTGGATCGGGTCGTTGGCCGGCGTCGAAGAAGGGGCCTGGTTTGCCTGGGACGATCCGCGGCCCGCTTTGGCGGTTGCCGGAGCCATGGCCTCGCGATTCAGGTCCGCGATCGGCAGGGGCTGGGGCCGGAATGGAGCGAGGCCCGCCGCCGTATGACGATGAGTCGGATCATCTCGGGCGGTCTGGGCGCAGCGGGTTATGCACTGGGCGTCAATCGGCTGTTGATGCGGAACCGCGCCGTGATCGCCGTGTTTCATCGGGTCGACGATCGCTACGGCGGGACCCCGATCACGGTCACCGAGTCCGAGTTCAAGGCCTACTGCGATTTCTTCGCCGCGCACTTCCAGGTTATCCCGCTGAGTGAGCTGATGAATCGGCTCCGGGCCGGCCGGCCGATCGGGGGCGCGCTGGCGATCACCTTTGATGACGGGTACCGCGACAACTACCTCCGCGCGGCTCCCGAGCTTCGGCGCCGGGGCCTGCCCGCGTGCTTCTACATCGCGACCGGATTCATCGGAACCGAGATCCAGCCGCATTGGGACGCCGAGCGCGGAATTCGAGCCGAGTGGATGGGGTGGGACCAGGTGCGCGAGCTCCATCGCCAGGGGTTTGAGATCGGTGCGCACACGGTCACGCATCCCGATCTCGGCAAGATCACGCCGGAGCAGACTCACTGGGAGGCCACGGAAAGCCGCCGGATGCTCGAAGCCGAGCTGAGCGCGCCGATCACCCATTTCTGCTATCCGTTCGGCCGCTCGCACAACATCACCGAAGCGAACCGCCAGGTGATTCAGGACGTGGGCTACGCGTCCTGCGCCGCGTGTTACGGCGGTACCGTTGCACCGGGCGACGATCCGTTCCGGATCCGGCGCGCCCCGATTTACGAGTGGCATCTCACGCCCGGCCAGTACGGCCTGGAGCTCCTCTTCGATCCGCGGGAGTAGCTGAGCCATGCCGGCGCTCAGGAGCGCGGTGAAGGCCGGCGTCGAGCGGATTCTCGTCGCGCTTCACAACGCGGGGCTCGCGCGCGGCCCCGGCTCGGCCCAGCTGGTGCTGGCTTACCACAACATCGTCCCGCGCGGTCAGCCTGCCGTCGGCGACCTCTCGCTCCACCTGCCGCAAGACGTGTTCAGCGCTCAACTGGATCTCCTGACCGAGCACGCGGACGTCGTCAGCCTCGAGCGCCTGCTGGCCGGACCTAACGGCGGCCTCCGGCCCCGGGTGGCGATCACGTGGGACGATGCCTACCAGGGGGCGGTGACCGTGGGAGTCGAGGAGCTCCGCCGGCGCAATCTTCCCGGGACGATGTTCGTCGCTCCGGGATGCCTGGACGGGTTCGCGTTCTGGTGGGATGCGCTCGCCGATCCGGCTCGGGGGTTGGCGGGCGAGGTTCGCACCGCGGCACTCGAGGAGGGGGCGGGGCTGACGACACGAGTTCGGGCGATGGCTGCAGCGCACGGATGGACCTGGCGGGAGATGCCGTCGTATGCCAGGACCGCCACGGAGGCCGAGGTCCGCGACGCGGCGGGAAACGGGCTTACGCTGGGTGCCCACACTTGGAATCATCCCAATCTCACCCGCCTAACGCCGGACGAGCGGCGTGACGAGCTGCTCCGGCCGCTCGCCTGGCTCGGCGCGGCGGGGTTGCCTTCGCTGGCCTATCCTTACGGACTGTGGAATCCGGCAGTGGCGCGGGAAGCGGCCGACGCAGGATACCGGGCCGGATTCCTGATCGACGGCGGCTGGTGGGCCGGGACTCGTGAGGACGGATTCAAAATTCCACGGCTCAATGTGCCCGCCGGTCTCAGTCGCGACGGCTTCACGCTCCGGCTCTACGGGCGGTTCGCCCGGTGACGCTTCGAATCCTCGTCACGGACGGAGACCAGCGGCCGTCGCTGGCCGTCACTCGATCGTTAGGTCGGTCGGGCCACGTGGTGCACGTGGCCGCGCCGGGGCGGACCAGTCTGGCCGGGAGGTCGCGCTTCGCCGCGCGCACCCACCGGGTGCCCTCGCCCCTGGAGCATCCGAACGAGTTCATCGCTGCCGTCGATCTGGTGATCACGTCGGAGCGGATCAACCTCCTCATCCCGAACAGCGAAGCGGCCTTGCTGGCGCTCCTTCCGATCCGGGACCGGTGGCCGTCGGTGGTCGTGCCGTTTCCGGAGATCGAAGTGTTTCGCCGGGTCTCCGACAAGTCGGAGCTGCTCGAAGTGGCTCGGAGGCTTGGGATTGCCGTCCCGAACAGCGTCACCTTCACCGCCGCGACCGACGATCCGGAGCGGGCCGTTCGCGAGCTTCGCTTTCCGCTGGTGCTCAAGCCGAGCCAGACGGTGCGTGCCGCGGGAGAACACTTGGCGAAGGGGCCCGTGGTTCACGTCCGTGACGCCGAGGAATTCCGGCGGATTTGGCAAACGCTGCCGGTTGAGTCGTTCCCGCTCCTCGCGCAGGAACGGATCGTTGGACCGGGGACCGGAGTGTTCCTGCTTCGCCATGACGGTGTGACTCGGGCGACGTTCGCGCACCGCCGTCTCCGAGAGAAACCTCCTTCGGGCGGCGTGAGCGTCTACGCCGAGAGCATCACCGCCGATCCGGCCCTCGTGACCCAGGCCGAGGCGTTGCTCGCCTGTTTTGAATGGCAGGGCGTCGCCATGGTGGAGTTCAAGTGTGACCAAGCCACCGGAACGCCCTATCTCATGGAGGTCAACGGTCGGTTCTGGGGCTCGCTCCAGCTTGCGATCGACGCCGGCGTCGATTTTCCAAAACTGCTGGTCGACGCGGTCCAGGGAGTCGCCTTCGCCCCACCGGTGTATCGACCCGGCGCTCGAGGCCGGTGGTTCTGGGGCGACATCGACCATCTGGTCACCCGGCTCCGCGGCTCCGCGGATTCGCTGCATCTTCCGCCGGGGGCGCCCTCACTCGGAACCGCGGCCGCGAACATCCTGCTCCCGTGGCGGTCTCCCGGTCGCAATGAGATCTGGCGGTGGAACGACCTCGGCCCTGCGTTCTACGAGACCGGTAAGTGGTTTCGGAGCCTGCGATGAAGCGCCACCGAGTGCTCCACGTCGTCCAGAATCTCAACTACGGCGGGATGGAGCGGGTTATGGCGGACCTGGTCCACGGCATGGATCCGGATCGCTACGAGCTGCACCTGCTCACCCTTCAGTATCGCGGCCGGTTCGGGGCCGGCCTCGACGCCCGGGCCACGCTCCACCAGGCCGGTCCGCAGCCTCGGTGGACGTTCCTGCATCCGAGGGGGCTGGCCGATCAGATCCGTGGGATCGCACCCGACCTGGTGCACACGCACAGCGGAGTCTGGTTCAAGGTCTCGCTTGCCGCGAGGATGGCCGGGGTTCCCTGCATTGTTCACACCGAGCATGGCCGTAAGAATCCCGATCCGTGGAGCGATCGATTCATCGATTGGCTCGCCGCGCGCCGGACTGATACCGTGGTCGGGGTGTCGCCGCTCTTGGCCGAGCACCTTCGCGCTCGAGTGGTTCGCGGGGCCTGTGACGTTGCGCAGATCAGCAACGGAATCGATACGGCGTTGTACGCGCCGAAGGTGGATTCCGGCGCGATCCTGGCTGAGCTCCGCCTGCCGGCCGGCACGCCGATCATCGGGAGCATCGGCCGGCTCGAGCCGATCAAAGGCTACGACGTCATGATCCGCGCGTTTGCCGAGCTCCGAGCGAGGTGGACGGGCGACGATGCTCCGGTGCTGATCGTCGCCGGCGACGGCTCCGAACGAGCCCGCGTCTCCGAGCTCGCGGCGACCCTCGGGATTCTACCGGCTGTACATCTCTTGGGATGGCGCGACGATCCCACCGATTTGCTCGCGTCCTACGCTCTCTTTACCATGTCCTCACGGAGCGAGGGAACCTCGATCAGCCTGCTCGAGGCGATGAGCAGCGGGCGCTGTCCGGTGGTCACCGACGTCGGCGGCAACGCCGCGGTGCTGGGCTTTCCGCTCCGGCATCGGCTGGTCCCGTCCGAAGATCCGGCCAGCCTGGCAGCGGCGTGGGAAGCGGTGCTGCGAGATCCCGAACGCCGTCGCGTCGACGAAGTGACGGCTCGGTCGCGGGTTGAAGCGGGATATGGGTTGCAGGCGATGGTCGACGGGTACGACGGGTTATACCAGAGGCTGCTGGGTCGAGCCGCGGGTTAGGCGGTTCCCGGCGACCCGGGGATTGATTTGAGCGGCCGGGCCGGATTGCCGCCGATGATCGTATCGGCGGGATATTCTCCGCTGCAGACCGCCCCGAAGCCGACCACGGAGTTACGGCCGATCCGAGTGCCCGGAAGCAGGCCGGCTTGGGCTGCGACCCAGACATTCTCCCCGAGAATCACCGGCGCGACCCGGACCGGCGCGCCCTCGGTGTGCCGGTCGCGCTGAGTGCTGTGGAAATCGGTGTCCATGATTCGCGCGTTGGCGAGGATCGCATCGGCGCCGATCTCGATCCGTTCCCGGCATCCGAAGCTGGTCCCGTTGAGGTACGCCCGGTCGCCGATCGCGATCACGGCGTCGGGATGGTAGGTCCACGGCGTCACGGTCATGCCGACCGTCACGTCGTCGCCGAACTCCACCCGGCCCGGCCCCCGCACGATGAGCCGCCCTTCGACTCGAAAATTGCGGCCCGCCCGAAACCGGTGCCCGAAGAGCGGAAGGAACAGCTTGTAGAGCTGGCCCCGCAGCAGCTGCCAGAGCACGCTCGTGGCCTCACCCGGGTTCGCGACCGCCCGCGCCAGCCGGGTCGGTCGGCTCACGCTCGGGGCTCCACTTGCTCGATGATGCCGCCGAGATCGGCGACTACTCGGGCGATGGTAAACCGCTCGCAGGCTACTCGGCGCGCTGCCGAGGCCATACGAGCCCGTGCGGCAGGGTCGTCCAGGAGCGCCCGCAAGGCCGAGGCAAGCTCGTTAGGCGCTCCCGGCGGCACCAGGACTCCCGTCACGCCGGGCTCGATCAATTCGGGGATTCCTCCGACGGCCGTCGCCACGACGGCAACGCCCGCCGCCATTGCTTCGACGACTGACAGGCCAAAGGCTTCCGCCCATTCCGACGGTACGACGGCAACGGTTGCGGCTCCGAGGAGGGTGGCGACGTCATCCCTCCGACCGAGAAAATGAAATCGCCCCGTGAGGCCCCGGCTCGCGGCGAGCGCCTTGAAGTCGCCCAGGCCGGGCCCGTCGCCGCAGTAGGCGAAGTGGGTGCTCGTGTCCCCACGCTCGATCAGAAGGGCTGCCGCTTCGATCAACGTCGCAATGCCTTTATAGGGTTGGGCCCGCGATGCAGTGAACACGATGGGTGTCTCGGCCGGAACCTCGAGGACCCGCGCTACGCGGTCCCCGCCGGGACCACCAAACGTCTCGACCGGGATTCCGTTGTATGCGACGAACGTGCGATCCGCCGGAGTTCCTGTGCCCCGGAGCCGGTCGGCAACGAATCGTGAAATTCCGATGTAGGCCGTCGCGCCCACCCCGGGGATCCGGTGGACGAGCCGTTTAAAGGCACCGAGCAGCCCGCGCCGAAAGGTTCGCGTCCCGGAGGTTCGGTCGTGGACGATCAACGTACGAACGCCCGCCAGACGATAGACAAGGTACCGCCACGACCAGGTTTGTTGATCCGTCAAGTAGAGCAGATCGATCTTATGGCGGCGAATCAGCCGGACGAACTCGGAGAGCCCGCTGAATCCGCGGGTGCGCTCGTAGTCGAACTCGAGGAGTTGCACTGCGCTCGTGCTGAAGGCCTCTGGGGCCCCCGAGGCGAGCGACGGGTACGTCACCAGCACCTCGCGCCCCGACGCCAGCCATCGGTCGGCAAGGCCTCGAAAGACTTCCTCGATCGTTTTCCAGGCATAGCCGGTGTTGCTTGGAAAGTTTGCCACCACCAGCACGTTCACCGCGCAACCTGAACGGCGCCGGTCAACGGCAGCCGGGGCGACCCGATCTCCGCGCGGAGGCGGTCGAAGAGAATTCTCGCCTGAGCTTCTCGAGTCAGCTCGGTCCGCTCCGGAAGCGGCGTGGGCCGCTCGCCTCGCGCGAACCGATCCCAGCGGTTGGTGAGGAATCGGTGCATTCCGTCGACATCATCGGGGTCGAATACCGGGACGCTGGTGCCTTCGAGGAGCCGGCCGGTGGCTGTTTCAGGCCCCGCGATGATCAGCGGCCAGGCGTCGAAGCGGAGGTACTCGAACACCTTCGATGGGATCGACAGCGGAGTCCGTTGCGGCAGGCTCACGAGCACAGTGGCGGCGGCGAGGAACTGGAGCGCTGCGGCGTGCGGTCCCGGCGGGAGCATTTTGACGAACGGCTCGATCCCCTCTTCTGCTGCGATCTCTGCGACTGTGCGGCCCTCGAGGTGATCGGCATTGCCCATGAACTCGGCGCCGATTTGCGTGGGATCGAGGTTCCGCTCGCGCACCAATCGGTTCAGAGCCCGGAAAAGGATCCGAGGATTGCGGTCGATGTAGATGTTCCCGGCATACGCGATCACGAACCGGTTGCGAGTCGGGGCCTCGGGAAGCGCTTCGGCATCCACGCCGTTCATCACCGTTATGACATGGCCGGTGAGCTGTGGATACCGCCGCTCCATAGCGCTCCGGGCGAGCGCGGTATTGGTGACGACGAGGGTAGCCCGGCTCACCGCTTCCTGCTCGTAACGAGCGCCCAGCGATCGCCACAACGGGCTAGCCACGTGTTCCGGCGCCGATGGCATGAGCGACCAGGGATCGCGGAAATCGAGCACGACGGGAACGCCGAGGCGGTGTCCGGCGCGGGCCGCTGCAACGTGAGCCAGGTGCGGAGGTCCCGAGCTCAGGATCGCCTCGTACTTCTGGCTGGACCCGAGCATCACCGCAAGGCGCTCGGCCGGCTCGGACCAGCAGCGTTCGCCGACGTAGTACCGCCAAGCGCCATACGCGCGACGGAGCGCGGTCCAGTTGAGCCGCCACCTCAGCTCCTCGATCGGTAACAGCGCCTGATCATCGTCCCCGGCGGGCTGCCGGCCGGATTTGTCCGCGCGGGATTCAGCGGGTAGCAGGCTGGCCCGCCAGGCCCGCCATCGTTCCAGCCGTTGGACCCAATGCGACATCGGATTGACCGCGAATACGCGAGTCTCGGAAGGGAGTGTGCGCAGCCGGGTCGAATCGAGCTTTGCGAGGACGTCGGGGTGAGCGGTAATGACGTCGAGGGCCCATCCGTGGTCGCGCGCAAACGGCGCCATCTTCTCCCAGCGCAGCGCGCCGACCGCGCCGCTCGGCGGGAAATGATAGCTCACCAACAAGAGCCTCTGCTGACCGACCGCACCCGTTGCGGGACCGGCAATTTGTTCGGCAGCAGCGGGCAGCGCGGTGTCCGAGACCATGGCGCTCAAAATTGGAAGTACAGGAACGGCGAGCTCCGCGAGCCGGCGATCACGGCGAGCGCCGCTCCGAACAGGGCTGCCAGGGCGAGCCGGCTCCCAAACCGCCATTCGTGTTTCAGCTCCCACGCGTTAGGCCCCAGCATAGACCAGGCTGCTCCCCCAACGAGCGCCACAAAGACGAACGGAAGCTGGGGTAGCAGTGCGCCGCCCACGGGCGAGAACATTTTTACGAGCAATTCGCTCGCCATTCCAAACCCGGTCGAACGAAACAGGGTCCATCCGACGACGACAAGGACGAACGTGATCAGCTGGGAGACCCGGTTGGGGAGGCGATCCCACTGGGTTGAAAACCGGCGATATCCGGCCAGCAGCGCTCCATGATAGGCGCCCCAAATCACGAACGTCCAGTTGGCGCCGTGCCAGAGACCGCCGATCAGCATTGTCACCATCACATTGCGGTAGGTCGCGCCCTCGCCCGCTCGCCCGCCACCCAGCGGGATGTACACGTAGTCCCGGAGACAGCTGGAAAGTGAAATATGCCAGCGACGCCAGAAATCCGAGGGGTTCAGCGCCTTGTAAGGCGAGTTGAAGTTCTGCGGGATCCGAATGCCAAAGAGGTAGCCGAGACCCACGGCCATGGTGCTGTACCCGGCAAAGTCGAAGTAGAGCTGGAAGGTGTAGCCCAGCATGGCCAGCCAAGCACCGCCAGTGGACAACTGATGGTAATTGGCGAGAGCGGGGTCTACGAAGGCGGCCATCGAGTCGGCAATCAGCACCTTCTCGATCAGCCCGATCACAAAGAAGGAGAGGCCGCGACTGAGCCAACGCGTGCGGTCGGCCGCTCCCAGGTGTTCGAGGTCCTCCTCGATCTGCCGGAAACGGACGATCGGGCCCGCAACCAGCTGGCTGAATAGCGAGACGTAGCTCGAGAACTCGAAGAAATTTCTGGTCGGTTTGATGACCCCGCGGTACGCATCGACGATGTACGTGATCGTGTGAAAAGTGTAGAACGAGATCCCGATCGGCAGGATGATATTGAGATGGGGAACCGTGATGTCCTGCCCGAACCAATGGACAACCGTTCGGAACGTGTCGACCGTGAAATTGGCGTACTTGAAGAACCCCAGGAGGAGGAGGTCTGCGGTGATCGGAACGATGAGGCAAAGCTTGCGTCGTTTGGGATCGGTCCATTTGAGAAAGCCGAGGCCGGCGGCAAAGCTCACGACCGTTGAGAACGCCATCAGCAGCGTAAACCGGGGATCCCAGTATGCGTAGAAGACGTATCCTGTGAGCGTCAGCCAGATGTAACGCCATTTGGCGCGGTGAAGCGACCAAAAAACGACGTATGTTACCGGCAAGAACACGAATAGAAAGACAAAGCTGTTGAAAAGCATGGCCCTGCTGGGCGCAAGTTTCGGGCTGGCCTGAACTCGTAGATCGTTATAATTACCCGGGGTCGCAGCGGGAACGCAACACTTGATGCACGGACGTAACAAGACTCAAATCCGCATTCCTTAAACGGTTGCGTGCGGCCGGGGCAGGCTCGCCTCAGGGGTCGACGGGACCAAGATGTCCCGGGCAACCCAGATGATGGCTGGACGCAACAGTGTGGCGACCCCGCCCTTCTGGAGCCCGGGCGTGCTTGGCGCGGGGCCGAGAAATGGCACGATTCTTACTGTTGTATCGCGGCAACAATTGAACGTAAATATCAAA
>JBDTOH010000104.1:0-12796 GCA_039933355.1 Gemmatimonadota bacterium
GCCTTGCCGCCTTGCCGCCTTGCCGCCTTGCCGCCTTGCCGCCTTGCCGCCCTACATCCCCCGCTGGCTCTCCCGCCACCCAACATCGCGCCGGTACTGCTTGCCCTCGAAGTTGATCAGCTCCGCCGCGCTCCGGCTCACAAGCTGGGCCTCCCGAAAGCTCGCCCCAAGGCCGGTGACGGCCAGGACCCGGCCTCCGCTCGACCGAAGGACACCCTTCTCGTCACGCTCAGTGCCAGCATGAAACACGAGGGTGTTGATCGGGAGATTCTTGGGGATAGTGATCGCGGCGCCTTTTTGCGGATGGTCAGGATAGCCCCGGGCCGCGAGCACCGTGGTGACCGCGGCCTCACTGCCGACCTGGAAGGGTGGGATGGGTTTCCCGAGCGCGCTCGCGAGCAAAGCCTCGGTGAGCCCCGAGGTGAGTCGGGGGAGGATGACCTGAGTCTCGGGGTCGCCGAAGCGGCAGTTGAACTCGATCACCCAAGGCTCACCTGCCGGGTCGATCATGAGGCCGGCGTACAGCACCCCTGCGAACCGCGCGCCCCTCCGATCGAGCTCGGCCAAGGTTGGGAGCAGAACTCGGGTCCGGACCTTCTCGAGCAATTCCGGCGTCTCGAGCGCGACCGGGCTGTAGGCCCCCATTCCGCCGGTGTTGGGGCCACGATCTCCCTCGAGCAGGCGCTTATGGTCTTGGGCAGAGGGGAGGATCCGCGCGTCCTCGCCGTTCGTGATGGCGAGCACCGACAGCTCTTCCCCCTCGAGGAACGACTCGACCACGACCGTGCGTCCGGCGTCGCCGAAGGATCCTTCGCCGAGCATCGACCGGAGGACCTGCCTGGCCTCTGGACGAGTGGCGCAGACGACCGCGCCTTTCCCTGCAGCCAGGCCGCTCGCCTTGACGACCAGCGGCTCGGGATGGGCGTTGACGTACTGCAGAGCGCGGTCGAGGTTGGTGAACGTCTGACTCTGCGCCGTGGCGACGCCGGCGGCGGCCATCACGTCCTTCGCGAACGCCTTCGACGCTTCGATCTGCGCCGCGGCCTGGCTCGGTCCAAAGACCAGGCGGCCGCGGGCACGAAGCCGGTCGGCGAGGCCTAACGCCAGTGCGTTCTCGGGCCCGACGACCACGAGGTCGATCTGGTGGGCCTCCCCCGCGGTGACCAGCTCGTCGATCGCGTCGGCCGGGATGGGAAGGTTGGTGGCGAGCTCCGCCGTGCCGGCGTTGCCCGGGCAGCAGAAAACACGAACGGCGGGATGATCCCGCCGCAGTGCCCACACCAGCGCGTGCTCGCGCCCGCCACCTCCGACTACCAATACCTTCACGCGCTTTGCGCCTTCTTGAATGCGTCCCGCGCCGCCTGAGCCGCGCGCTTGGCCGCTTCGCCCACTTGATTGGCGACGTTCCGGGCCTCGGAGGCGTAGTAGTCCCGCGCTGCGCTCAGATCCGGACCGAGCGGCCGCTCCTTCGACGGCTGGCCGCGGCGAGTGTACTCGCCCCGAAGAATCCGCTCATAGTCGCCGCTCGCGACCCATTGCTGGAGCTCCGCCGCCCGCACGGTATTCATCGGGTGCGTGAGCCCGAGCGTGTTGAGGATCTTGTAGAGGAAGTCGAAGCCCTCGTGGTTGCCGGTGTACTCGTTCGCCTGGGCCATGAAAGCGTTCAAGTCCATCTGCCCGGACTCGAGCGCTCCCCGATAGGCGCCCGCCATCTTCATGAACAGCTGCTGCGAGGCCATCACGTTCTGGCTGCCGAGCAAACCGGCGCGGTCCGCGGACAGCTCCGACTTCCGGGACCACTCGAGCACCGCGAGCTTGATCGGCAGGAGCGCGATGCCTGCGAGGAACGGCAGCGCCGAGAGGCTGACCGCGAACAGGATCGCGGCGATCGTGTGGTAGAGCGCGTGCCCGCTCATCACGTGCCCAAGCTCGTGCGCGATCAGGTCCCGGAGCTCTTCGTCGTCGAGCAGCTCGAGCGCCGCCGAGTGGAGGACGATGAACGGATCGTCGACCCCGTACGCGCCGGCGTTGAAGACGGGCGTTTGGGAGACAAACATCTGTGGCAACACCGGCCAGTCGAAAGTCGACGCGACCTCGACCAGAATCTGATGCGCTTTGGGGAACTGGGTTGGACCGGTGCGGACGGAGTTGCCCTGAAAGAGGAGACGAATCCCGCGTTCGCCGCCCAAGATCGCGACGACTTTTCGAACGACCTCATCGAATCCTGGAACGGCGCGCATCGACTGGAGCGCGGCGCGATCGGCTGGATGTTCCCATGACACGGCCGAGATCTCGGGAAACGCAACGCGGGGACGTGGAGCTGGCAGTGATGTCATACGCAACGCTCACGGTGTAGGGGGCGAGGGCACTACGCGACCGCTCCCCCGCGGTTTCAATCTGCTACCGGGCCCGGTCCGGTGCCACTCCGCGCAGCCTCAGGGCTTCCGGGGCAGCGTCAAGCTGCCGCCTGGAACCTTCGCGTCGATCCGCTCCGCCTTCGGACCGTCACCCTTGAAAGCCGCCTCGAAATCCGGATTCGATTCCAGCACGAACCGGTTGCCGCCCTGGCTCAAAAGACGGGTCGGTTGGTCGCCCGGCAGCTGAATCACCAATCGTCCGTTGTCGGTGAAGACCCGCACGCCTTGCTCACCCAACGAGTACACACCGATGAGGCGCTCGGCGTCGGTCGCGGTGACGGGAAGATCCTTCGGCGGAACGATCGGAATCCCGAGCGCAAAGCGGGTCACGATCTTTTCGAACCGGTCGGCGATGTCGGATTCGCCGTTGGTGAGCACTGCCACAATCAGGGCGTCGTCCGGGTAGCTCGCCATCTGGGACCGAAAGCCGTCGATCCCACCGTTATGACTGATCGAGCGGTGGCCTTCGAACTCTCCCGCGGCGAGGCCGAATCCATAGTCCTGCCGCTTGCCGCTCGGCAGCGGAATCGGTGTCGTCATGAGCCGGTACGACTCGGGCTTGACGACTTTGCCGCTCTCGAGCGCGCGGGTCCACGCCACCAGATCCCTCGCCGTCGAGCAGACCGCTCCGGCTCCGCCAGGCGAGCTCATGTCCTGATAGCCGGCGTTGACGAATCCGCCCGGGGACATCGAGTAGCCTCGGGCCCGATGCGGAATCAGCGGCCGGCTCTCGCAGTACCGGGTCGAGGAGAGGCCGAACGGTTCGGCGAGATGCTTGACGACGTAGTCGGCATACCGCTCTCCGCTCAGCTTCTCCACGATCACGCCGAGGATGTAGTAGCCCGAGTTGTTGTAGCGCCAGTCGGTCCCGGGCGTGAAATCGAACGGCACATGGTCGACGAGCGCGAGGAGCGAATCGTGGCTCAGCTCGCGACCTTTGTAGAGCGGCCACTGCTTGAGACTGGTGAAGCTCTTGATGCCGGAGGTGTGATTGAGCAGCTCGCGAACCGTCACGTCGGATCCCGGCGCAGGCCAATCCGGAAAGAACTTGGTCAGCTTGTCGTCGAGCGAGACCTTCCCCTGATCGACGAGCTGCATGATTGCGGCGGACGTGAACTGCTTGGTGATCGAGCCGATCTCGAAGACCGCGTCGGGCGACGCCGGCACCCGGTTCTCGAGGTCGGCCATGCCGAATGCTTTGGCGTAGACAGTCCGGCCGCCGCGCGAGACCGCGATGCTCAGCGCGGGAGCGGCGCCTTTGGCGATCTGCGCGGCGGCCGCGGAGTCGATCCGGGCGACGAGGGCCGCGTCGGAGGGCCGTTGCGCGACCAGCGGCCCCAGGACCGAAACGACCAAACCGAATGCGATCGCCGCCGAGCGTGCGAGCCTGGGGGTGCGATCGGTCGGGTGCTGTCTCATCGGGTGCTCCTCACTTCATCGCCTGGTCCAAGTCTTCGATCAAGTCCTCGACATCTTCGATTCCGACCGACAACCGGATCAAGCTGTCGGTGAGTCCCATCGCCTGGCGCATCGGCGGCGGCACGAACGCGTGGGTCATCGATGCCGGATGGCCGATCAGGCTCTCGACTCCGCCTAACGACTCGGCGAGCTGGAAGATCTTCGTCCTGGAGACGATCCGGTGGGCGGCCGGCACGTCGCCCACGTCGAAGGAGATCATTCCGCCGAAGCCCGACATCTGGCGCTTGGCAAGCTCGTGCTGGGGATGCGAGGTCAGCCCGGGGTAGTACAGCTTCTTGACGTCGGGGCGGGTCGCGAGCCAAGCCGCGATGGCGCGACCGCCGGCGTCATGCTGCCGGATCCGGAGCGGGAGCGTTTTGATTCCCCGAATCGCGAGAAAGCAGTCCATGGGGCCGGGGACGGCGCCGGTCGCGTTCTGGAGAAACCCGATCCGTTCGGCGAGGTCGTCCCGGCTGGTGAGCAGCATTCCGCCTACCATGTCGCTATGGCCGTTGAGGTACTTGGTCGTCGAGTGGAGCACCACGTCCGCTCCGAGCTCGAGCGGTCGCTGTAAGATGGGGCTCGCGAAGGTGTTATCGACCGCAAAGACGAGCCCGCGGGCCGTGGCGATATCGCTGAGTGCGCTGAGGTCCGCGAGGAACATCATCGGGTTGGTCGGCGTCTCGCAGTAGATCATGCGGGTTGCCGGGGTGATCGCCCGGGCGACGTTCTCAGGATCCCGCATGTCGGTGAACGTGACTTGAAGGCCAAAAGGACCAAAGACCCGCGCCATCTGACGGTGCGACCCGCCATACACGTTGTCGCCGCAGACGACGTGATCGCCGCTCTTTAGGAGCTTGATCAGGGTATCGAGCGCCGCGAGCCCGGATGCGAACGCAAAGCCATGACGCGCTCCCTCGAGGCTGGCGACGTTCCGCTCCAGTACCTCCCGGGTCGGATTTTGCGTCCGGCCATACTCATAGCCCTTGTGGGATCCGAGCGCTTCTTGCCGATAGGTGGACGTCTGGTAGATCGGCGTCATCACGGCGCCGGAGAGCAGATCGTCGATCTGGCCGGCATGAACAGCCCGGGTGGCTATGCGGTGGCTCTGGTCACCGTCCCTGGTCTGTGTCATGGGTAGTCGCGAGGCTCAGGTTGTGCGTCGAGAAGGCGGAGAGACGTCAGCATCAGGCACCCTAACGCCAGGATCATAAGCCTTCATGCTCCCGAGTGGCAAGAGGAGCATTGAAGAAGTTGTTCTCCACAAATAACTTACGAGTCATGACAGTGCGGAGTGAGGGGATAGACCGGGCCGGAGACTCGCCCCGCGCGATGGTGGTGGACGACGACGCTCAGGTCCGTCGGACCCTGGCCCGGGTACTCCAGGCGATCGGTATGAACGCCGTCGAGGCGGGCAGCGGCCGGGAGGGCTTGGAGATCCTTGCCAACTCGGGACCCGTCCCGCTCATCGTGAGCGACATCTACATGCCCGAGATGGATGGCCTCACGTTCCTGCGTGAGGTGCTCCGCAGGTACCCCGATACCGCGGTCATCATGCTCACCGGCGTCGCGGACGTCACCACGGCGGTCGAATCCCTCCAGCAGGGTGCCTACGACTACCTCGCGAAGCCGGTCTTGATCGACGAGGTCCGCGCCCGGGTCGACAACGCGCTCGAGAAGCGCCGTCTCATCCTCGAGAATCGATTCCTCCAGCAGAGCTATCAGGAGCGCCTCGAAGCTCAGCTGCGTGCGCTCGACGCCAAGAACAAGGAGCAGTTCGTCGGTCAGGTTCAAATGGCCGTCCGAATGCTCGAAAAAAAGGACGTCTACACCCGCGGCCATTCTCAACGAGTCAGCCGGTACGCGGTGAAGACCGGGCTGATGCTCGGCTACACCGGCGAGCTGCTCGACCAGATCCGACTCGGCGGCGACCTCCACGACATCGGGAAGATCGGGACCAGGGACGCGGTGCTCAACAAGCCGGGCCCGCTCACCAAGGATGAGTTCGAGGAGATCAAGAAGCACGTCACCGAAGGAGAAGAGATTCTCGAGCCGCTCCGCCAGGAGCACCCGGTCGTCCTCGAGATCGTCCGGTCGCATCACGAGCGAATGGACGGCTCGGGGTTTCCGGACGCCCTCAAGGGGGATGCGATCCCGACGATGGCTCGGCTCGTGTGCGTCGTCGATGCGTTCGACGCGATGACCACGAACCGGGCGTATCGGCCCTCGCGCCAGCCCGCGGACGCGATGGAGGAGCTGACTCGATGCTCGGGACTCCAATTCGATCCCGACGTCGTTGCTGCATTTCTGAAAGCGTTTCCCGATGTGTCCGCGCTGCCGATCAGCAGCTAGGTGCGGCGTGACCGGCAATTCGAGCAGCGGCATTCACGCGAGAGCGAGCGACAGCTCGGCTCCGATGCGGCCCCGCCGCCCCGCGAATCCAGATTCCAAACTCCTCAAATGACCTCATCTACCCTGATGGTTTCCACCTCCGGGATGCGCGGCATCGTCGGAACCGACCTCACCCCCGAGCTCGTGGCTCGGCACGCCGCCGCTCTGGGCGCCTGGGCCAAAGCCTCGGGGAAGCCGCTCGTCGTGTTAGGCCGGGATTCGCGCACGAGCGGGCCGATGTTCGCGCACGCCGTGATCTCCGGTCTGATGTCGGTCGGGGTGGATGTCATCGATCTCGGCATCGTCCCGACGCCGACCACCCAGCTCGCCGTCGAGCACCACCACGCCGGCGCCGGCCTTATTCTCACAGCCAGCCACAATCCGATCGCGTGGAACGCGCTCAAGCTGGTCGGCCCCGATGGGATCTTTCTTGACGCCGAGGCCGGCGCTGCGGTTCGGGCACTGGCGGAAGGGGGACCGCCGCGAGCGGGATGGGACGGGATCGGCTCGCTTCGGGGAGACGGCGAGGCAATCCAGCGGCACCTCAATCTCGTCCTGGGTTCTCCGCTGCTCGATCTCGAAGCGATCCGTGGGCGCCGGTTCCACGTTGCCCTCGACTGCGTTCGCGGGGCCGGCGGGGCCATCATCCCGGCGCTGCTCGAGTTGTTGGGCTGCCGCGTCACTGGTATCAACCTCGCTACAGACGGCCGGTTCCCCCGGGAGCCCGAGCCCATCCCCGAGAACCTCGGCGATCTGTCGGCGTTGGTCCGCTCGAGCGGGGCCGACGTTGGGATGGCAGTTGATCCGGACGTCGACCGTCTTGCGCTCATAGACGAGGAAGGACGGCCAATTGGCGAGGACTACACCCTCGCCCTCGCGGTGAGGGCCGTGCTTGGCCGGCGGACGAGAGGCCATGAGGGGAGAACAGCGGGAGAACCCGTAGTAGTGGCCAATCTCTCGACGTCTTTGGTCGTCGAGGACGCGGCCCGCGACGCGGGAGCCCGATTTGTTCGTGCACCGGTCGGAGAGGTGAACGTCGCTAGGACCATCATCAGGGAACGGGCGATCATCGGTGGGGAGGGGAACGGCGGCGTTATTCTTCCCGCGCTGCACGTCGGCCGAGATGCCCCGATGGGGGTGGCGTTGATCTTGCAATACTTGACGATTGAAAAACGGCCCCTATCTCTGTCCGTTGGGGCTTACCCTAAGTACCGCATTGTGAAGGCCAAGTCACCAAGAGGTAAGGACTTGCCTTCGACCTACCAGGCTATGCGAGGCCGGTTCGCCGACGCGGTTGCCGATGACCGGGACGGTCTCAGACTCTCTTGGGCGGACAGGTGGGTCCACGTGCGACCATCTGGCACGGAGCCGATCATCCGGTACATCGCGGAAGCTCCGACCGAAGCAGAGGCCGAGAGCTTGATCAAAGCCTGTCAAAGCGCGTGACTCAACCTGACGGAAAGGGCAGCTCTCGATGTGCGGGATTGTCGGATACGTAGGACCCAGGCAGGCCGCCACCATTCTCGTCGATGGGCTCCGCCGGATGGAGTACCGGGGTTACGACTCTGCTGGTCTCGCCGTGATCAACGGCGATGGAATCAAGATTCGGAAAGCTGCCGGTAAGCTGTCCTCACTGGTCGACCGGCTCAAAGGCGATACCCCCGAGGGCACGGTTGGCGTCGGGCACACGCGCTGGGCAACCCACGGCGCCCCGACCACTCCCAACGCCCACCCTCATGTAGACCAGACCGGCCGCATCGCTGTCATTCATAACGGCATCATCGAAAACGCGGGCACCATCAAGAAGGCGCTGATCAAGCGCGGGCACGTCTTCCAGTCGGAGACTGATACCGAAGTCCTCGCGCACCTCATCGGCGAGTACTACGTCGACGACCTCGAGGAAGCCGTTGCGGCCGCTCTTTGGGACATCGAAGGCGCCTACGGGATTGCGGTCGTGTGTTCCGAGGAGCCCGACACGGTGGTCGCGGCCAGGAACGGCTCGCCTCTCCTGGTCGGCGTCGGTGAAGGCGAGTATTTCGTGGCTTCGGATGCCTCCGCGATTCTCGAGCATACCCGCTCCGTGGTCTACCTCGACGACGGCGAGATGGTGGTGCTCAAGCGGAACGGCTATCGGGTCCGCAACCTGACCGAGACGCACGTCGAGAAGCCGGTCAATCAGATCGAGTGGGATCTGGCGACGATCGAGCGGGGCGGGTTCGCCCACTTCATGCTCAAAGAGATCTTCGAGCAGCCCGAGAGTCTGACGAACACGCTCCGCGGCCACTTGCTCGAGGAAGAAGGCACGGCGCGCCTCCGCGGCCTCAACTTGAGCGACGACGAGCTCAAGAAGTTCGATCGGGTGATCATCACCGCATGCGGCACCTCATGGCATGCGGGACTGATCGGCGAATACATGATCGAGGAGATGGCGCGCATTCCCGTCGAAGTCGAGTATGCCTCCGAGTTCCGGTACCGCAACCCAGTCCTCGACGAGCGCTGTCTCGTCATCGCGATCTCCCAGTCCGGGGAGACCGCCGACACGCTGGCCGCGGTCCGCGAGGCAAAGCGACGCGGGGCTCGGGCGGTCGGGCTCGTCAATGTCGTCGGGTCGACCATCGCGCGCGAAGTTGAAGGCGGCCTCTACCTTCGGGCCGGCCCGGAGATCGGCGTCGCGAGCACGAAGGCGTTCAACAGCCAGGTCGCCGCGCTCGCCATGGTCGCGCTCCGGATGGCTCGGCTCCGCAACCTGAGCGTGCTTCAAGGCCGCGAGTTCATCACCTACTTGAACGCGTTGCCGGGTCAGATCCAGGGAATCCTGGACCGCGCTCCCGAAGTCGAGAAGCTCGCCGAGCGCTTTCAGTCCGCCCATAACGCGCTCTACCTCGGCCGCGGCGTGAACTTCCCGGTCGCGCTCGAAGGCGCGCTCAAGCTCAAGGAAATCTCCTACATCCATGCCGAGGGTTACCCCGCAGCGGAGATGAAGCACGGACCGATCGCGCTGATCGATGAAAACATGCCGGTGGTGTTCGTCGCGCCGACCGACGGAGTCTACGCGAAGATCGTCTCCAACATCGAGGAAGTGAAAGCGCGGAAGGGGAAAGTCATCGCGATCGTCACCGAGGGCGACACGGAGATCGCGAGGCTCGCCGAAGCCGTGTTCCCGCTCCCGAAGACGCACGACCTGTTGACGCCGATCCTTGCGTGCGTGCCGCTCCAGCTCTTCAGCTACTATGTCGCGGTCCGGCGGGGCTGCAACGTGGATCAGCCGCGGAACTTGGCGAAGAGCGTCACGGTGGAGTAAGGCGTAGGGAATAGGGGATAAGGGACGGGGGCGACACGTGTCGCCCCTTTTTCTTTGGCAACCGCCGCGCTTAGTTCGTTGAGGCAGTTCCCGGTCCCCAGTCCCCGTTCCCTATTCCCGTTCCCACAACTAATGCGCCTTCTCCTTCAACGAGTCTCCCGCGCCTCTGTCACGATCGGCGGCGCCGTCGCCGGCGCGATCGAGCGGGGCTTCTGCCTCCTGGTCGGCTTCACCCATTCCGATACCGCCGCCGAAGTGGACTGGATGGCGGAGAAGGTGATCGGGCTCCGGCTGTTTGCCGATCCGGACGGCAAGATGAACTTGGGCCTCGGGGAGGTCGTGGGCGCCTTGCTCGTCATCTCGCAGTTCACGCTCTACGGCGATGCGTCAAAGGGGCGGCGACCCTCGTTCATCGACGCGGCCCGTCCCGAGGTGGCGATTCCGCTCTACGAGCGATTCATTGCCGCGCTCAGAGGCAAAGGCGTGCGGGTCGAGACCGGCGAGTTCGGCGCCGAGATGGTGGTCGAGATCCACAATGACGGGCCGGTGACGCTCATGCTCGAGCGGAGCGCCGGATGACGGAGCCGCCGATCGTGCTCGCGTCGCGGTCGCCCCGGCGCCGGCAGCTCCTCGAGATGCTCGGGATTCCGGTCGTCGTCCACGTGAGCGACGTGCAAGAGATCCGGCTCCCGAGAGAAGCGCCCTCCGCCTATGCGCGCAGGTTGGCTCGCGACAAGGCGCGGGCGGTCCCCGGCGAGGTGGTGTTAGGCGCCGACACGATCGTCGTGGTCGACGACGACATTCTGGAGAAGCCGGCCGATGCCGAGGACGCCGTCCGAATGTTGCTGCGCCTTCAGGGCCGGCGCCATGAGGTGATCACATCGGTATGCCTCGTCGCCAGGGGACGCGAGCACGAGGCGCAGGACCGGACCGCGGTCTACTTCCGCCCGGCGCCGGAGCCCTTGATCCGCGCCTACGTCGCCACGGGCGAGCCGATGGACAAGGCGGGCGCCTACGGCATCCAGGGCTATGGCGCTGCGCTGGTCGACCGGATCGAGGGCGATTTTTTCGGTGTGATGGGGTTGCCGGTAAGGCTGGTGCTAGACCTGCTGGAGCGTGCCGGGCGGCCGTATGTGTTTGGGCTTAGGGCTTAGGTGTTAGGCTGGGGGTTTGGGGTTTTGCGTTCGAGCCTGCGGGTGGGTGGGAACCTCGACTCCGCGAATTGCCGAGCCGTCCGCCTAGCTCCGTCCCTAAGCGCTAGGCCTAATACCCAAACCCTGAGCCCTTACCCGCCATACCGAAACCTTCTGCTGTTTTCCCTTGAGCTCGAGATCCGCTAGCTGTTCCACCTCCGGTCGCTGCGTGAGCGCCGTAAGCACCGACTCGGTCACGAAGATCTCGCCGCCCGCCGCCTCGTCGCAGAGCCGGGACGCAACGTTGACCGTGTCGCCCAGGACGCTGTATTCGAGCCGGCGCTCGCTGCCGAGATAACCGGCGAAGACCTCGCCGTGGTTGAGCCCGATCCCGATTGCGAGCGTGGGCCGGCCGGCGGCCCGCCACCGGCCGTTGAGGACTTCGAGCTGCCGCTGCATCGCGAGCGCCGCGGCCAGCGCGCGGTCCGCGTCGTCGGCCGCGGAGAGCGGCGCGCCCCAGACTGCGAGGATGGCGTCGCCGATGAACTTGTCCAAGGTCCCGCCGTGCTCGAAGACGATGTCCACCATCTCGGTGAAGTACGCCGTGAGCAGCTCGGCGATCGCCTCCGGATGCATCGTCTCGGTGATCGCCGTGAAGCCGCGAATGTCGCTGAAGAGCACCGTGACCGCGCGCCGCTCGCCACCCAAGCCGATGGTGCCCCGCTCGGTCGCGATCCGGGCCGCGACGCCGGGCGCGAAGAAGCGCTCGAAGTTGGTGCGCACCTCGGCCTCACGGCGGATCTCGTCGGCGTACCGGATCTTCGCGATGCTCACGGCCGCGAGGCCGCCGAAGGCAAAGAGCAGCGTGGCGTCGTCCTCGCTGAACGGCTCGTTCGCCGTGAGGGTGTCGACGTAGAGAGCGCCTAACACTTTCGTCCTGGTGGCGAGCAGCGGCGTGCAGATCGCGCCCCGTACGCTCTGGAGCAGGACCGAGCCGCTCTGAAACCGGTCGTCCGCGGTGGCGTTCTCGGTGATGATCGGAGCCCGGTCCAGGGCGGCGAGCCGCGCGATCGACCGCGGCACTCTCAGGCTCGCGGCATCTCCCAGGCGGCTCCGCGACAGCGCGGGGACGAGCTCGCCGGTCTCTGCGTCCGCGAGGAGAAGCGAAACCCGGTCGACTGGAAGGAGCTCGAACGTGAGCTCTACCACCGAGGCGAGCAACTTCTCGAGCTCGTATTCTCCGGAGAGCCGCTTGGTCAGATCGAGGAGGCGCGCGAGCCGATGGGCCTGCGTGTTCGCCCGGAGAGCCGGTGCCTCCGCGAGCGCGTCAACGCCCTCGCCGAGGTCGATCCGCCGGACCACGGTGCCGTCGAGGGGCGGATCGGGCGCGGCCGGCTCCGCTCCGTGGCAAGCAAGCCGATACGGCACTTTGCCGAACACGATCGTGTCGTTGGGGGAGAGCTCGCCTTCCGTGAGCCGGGCGCCGTTGATCGCAGTCCCGTTGGAGCTTCCGGTGTCCCGGACCCGAATTCGCCCATCTTCGACGATGAGCTCCGCGTGACGGCGCGACACGGTGACGTCGGCGACTAGGACGTCGCTCTCCGGCGCCCGCCCGACCACAAGCGTCCGACCCGGCACCAGCTCGACCTGATGTGGATGGCCGATGCCCTCGAGCCACCAACTCGGCCGCGCCATCAGCGCGGCGCCGCGACCACGTACCGGCCGGGCCCGGGAATCACGGCCGTGATGAAATCGGAGCCGATCCGTTTGGTCAGGAAAAACGTCACGATGCTGTCGGTCCCGATCCGTGCGATCATGAGCTCGCGTTCGAACGCAAGGTCGCTTCCGTATCGATCGCGCGCGCCGGCCGGCGCCGCGAATTGGACTGCGTAGCTGAACGAGAGCGCGGCGCCCGCGAGCAAACCCGGCACGGCGTCGATGTCGAGCCCGAAGACTCCCGGCCTCGGTTTCAGCGTCACCCTCGTACCGGCCGAGTCCTTCGCCGGGCCGGGCGTCGCGGGGGCGTTTTTCGGCGCGACGGTCTTGAGAACCGAGTCCGTCGGCAGCGCGGCTTTGGCCGAGTCCTTGGGCAGCGC